>CAYRLV010000482.1:0-3015 GCA_964425155.1 uncultured Ornithinicoccus sp.
CGCGGGCGAACTTGCCGCAGAACGGGCACTGGAAGTCGGAGTAGTTGATCATCACGACCGGCGCGTCGAGCCGGCCCTTGGCCATCGGGTCGTCGGGCTTGCGGCGGGCCAGGCTGTCCAGCGGGTTGGCCTGGCCGGATCCGCCGTCGGCCGTGGACCGCGGCGAGGCCTCCGGCGAGGACGGTTGCGGCGCGTTGCTCGACCTGCTCGTCGCCGTGTCGGACGCCCCCGGGCTGCCGTCGGAGGACTGGCTGGAGAACACCGCGAAGGCGGCCACCAGGGCGGCGACGACGGCCACCACCACGGGCACCGTGGCCGAGCGGCGGCGGGACGAGGGCTGGGGCGAGGGGTCGGTCACGGTTGCTTCTCCTGCACGGGGGTTGTCGAGGCCGAGGTGGTCGTGGTCGAGTCGTCCGACGGGCTCACCGGGCAGGCCCGGGCACCGCGCAGCCGGGCGAGCAGCGCCCAGCCGAGCAGCCCGATGGCCAGGGCCTGCAGCACGGGCTGCAGCGGCTCGAACCAGGTGAGGGCGCCGGTGTAACCGAGCGCGAGCAGCACGAGCTTGTTGCAGACGGGGCATCCGACCGCGAAGAACGTCAGCAGGCTGCCGACGACGCCGAAGCGTCGAGGGCGGGACACCGGGGTGGGGTCCGCGACGTAGCTGCCGGCCAGCATCCCGACCAGTGCGCCCGAGAGCAGCAGGGACGGCCAGGCCCACCAGGTCGGGGGGACGTCGCGACGGAACCACGAGGTGTCGATCAGGTCCGTCGGCACCGCGACGGCCAGGACGAAGGCGGCGGCGGTGGCCGCGGCCACGAGCCAGCGGCGGGGTGCCCAGTGGCCGAGCGTGCGCAGGTCGTCCAGCACGTCAGGCGCCCTCGGCCACCGGCAGGCCGGCCAGTCGCCACTCGAGGAAGCCGTCCTCGAGCCGGAGCGCGTGCCGGTGGCGGGTGGACAGCAGCGTGACCGCGTCGTGGGCCAGGACGCAATAGGCGCCGCGGCAGTAGGCGACGAGCTCCGCGTCGCCGAGTTCGCCCAGACGCGCGGTGAGTTCGGCCAGCGGCGTGGAGATGGCGCCGGGGATGTGGCCGGCGGCGAACTCCTCGGGGGGCCGGACGTCCAGCAGGGTGACCTCGCCGGACTCGAGCCGGCGGACCAGCTCGTCGCGGCTGATCTCGTCGACCTCGCCCCCGCCGGAGCCGAGATAGGCGGTCAGCGCCGCCTGGACGTCGGGGGAGTGGGTGCGCGCGGTGGTGCCCAGCGCGGCATACAGGGTGGCGACGTCGGGCCCGGCGAGCCGGTAGATCACCCGGGTGCCCTCGCGGCGGGTGCGCACCAGCCGGGCCGCGCGCAGGATCTGCAGGTGCGCCGAGACGCTGCTCATGCCCTGCCCGGTGAGTCGGGCGAGCTGGTCGACCGAGTGCTCGCTCTGGGCGAGCAGCTCGATGATCTCCAGTCGTTTGGCGCTGGCGAAGGCCTTGCCGACCACGGCCAGCTCGTCCAGCACGGTGCCCCGCTCACTCATCCATTCCTCCAATGTTCTTTGGAATAGTGTGCCACAGGCGACGCGGACTCTTGCACCCGCTCCGAGATGTCCGTACATTTGAGTCATGATTCTCGAGCAGCACTACCTCCAGTGCCTGTCCCACGCCTCCTACCTCGTCGGGGACGAGGCCAGCGGGCAGGCGGTCGTCGTGGACCCCCGTCGCGACGTCGACGTCTACCTCGACGCCGCCGCGCAGCACGGGCTGCGCATCGTGGGGGTCGTCAACACCCACTTCCACGCCGACTTCGTGGCGGGACACCTCGAGCTGGCCGCCGCGACCGGGGCGTGGATCGGCTACGGCCATCGCGCCGAGGCGGATTTCGACTTCCGGCCGCTCGCCGCCGGAGACCGGATCAGCCTGGGTGAGGTCGAGCTCGAGGTGCTCGAGACCCCGGGCCACACCTGGGAGTCCATCAGCCTCGTGGTGCGCGAGCACCCCGACGCGGCCCCACACGCCGTCCTCACCGGTGACTCGATGTTCATCGGCGACGTGGGCCGGCCGGACCTGGCGGCCTCCGCCGGCACCGCGCCGGAGGACCTGGCCCGCGCGATGTACCACACCGTCCACGAGGTGCTGCTGCAGCTGCCCGACGAGACGCTGGTGATGCCGGCGCACGGTGCCGGGTCGGCCTGCGGCAAGAACCTGTCCACCGACACCGTCTCGACGATCGGGGTCCAGCGGGCCACCAACGAGTCGGTCCAGCCGATGAGCGAGGACGAGTTCGTCGCGCGGGTCACGGCCGGCCAGCCCGCCGCACCCGGCTACTTCACCGACGACGTGCGGCTCAACCGCTCCGAGCGACCGCTGCTGGCGGACGCCCCGCTGCCGGCGCTCGATGCCCAGGCGGTCCGGACGCTGGCCGCCGAGGGTGTCACCGTGGTGGACAGCCGGTCGCCGGAGGACTTCGCCCGCGGGCACCTGCGCGGGTCGTGCAACGTCGGCATCGACGGCCGGTTCGCCGAGACGGCCGGGATGGTCACCCGGATGGGCGACCGGCTGCTCGTGGTGGCCGAGCCGGGGCGCGAGCAGGAGACGCGGTTGCGACTCAGCCGGATCGGGCAGGACGACGTGGTCGGCTACCTCGCCGACCCGGCAGCAGCCTTCGCCGGTGACCTCGCCGACCTGGTCGTCACCGGCGAGCGCGTCGACGCGGCGGCTCTGGAGGCCGCCCGGGACACCGACGCCGTCATCCTGGACGTCCGCAACCCGGGCGAGGTGGAGCAGGGTGCGGTGCCCGGGTCGGTGCGGATCCCGTTGGCCCAGCTGGCTGCTCGCCACGACGAGCTGCCGACCGACCGACGGATCGTGGTGCACTGCGCCAGCGGTTGGCGGTCCTCCGTGGCGGCGAGCCTGCTGCGCGCTCGGGGCCACGACGACGTGTGCGACGTCGAGGGCGGCTACCAGGAGTGGTCCGAGCGCTTCCGCCCCACCCACGTGGCCTGACCGTGGCCTGACCCGCCAGCGAGCC
>CAYRLV010000483.1:0-3009 GCA_964425155.1 uncultured Ornithinicoccus sp.
CCCCACGACAACCGATCGACAAAGGAGGCAGACCCCATGCGCACTGACGCAACAGGAACGACCGAGATGACGATGCGCAAGGCGCGCGGGGCACGGCTGGTGACGGGTGTCGTCGCCGCCCTCCTCCTGGCCGTCCTGGCGCCGGTGCTCCTCGTGAACGGCGCCGCAGGAGTGTTCGTCGGGGGCGCCGTCGTCCTGGCCATCGCGGCCGGCGTGGACGCGATGGTGACGGCTGACCACCTGCTGCGCCAGCCCGCCCCGGTGGTCGCTGCGGAGCACACCCTGGCGGCCTGACCGCCAAGCCTCGTCACGGCCGTGGACACCGAGGTGTCCACGGCCGATGTGTGTCTGTCGGCCCAGGCTCGGGGTCGGCGGGGGGAGCCGCGATCAGGCCGAGCCGTCGGGCGGCCATGTCGAGGCCCGCCGGAGCGAGACCACCGGCCGCCCGCGCTCGTCGCGTTTGCTGCCCTGAGCGACCTCGCGCCATGCAGCATGGGGCGCACGTCCGTTGCCCGCGTGTGCCGCGATGGCTCCGCTGACGACGGCCGCTGCGAACGCGGTGCCGCTCCAGTGGCCGAAACCTCCGCTGCCGTCACGGTGGATGTCGCAGGTGCTCGCGAGCTGCACCCCTGGTGCGAGGGCGTCGACCCAGGGCGGGTCGACGCTGAAGGCCGCCGCGGACTGGCCGTCGAGGGCCCCGACGGCCACCACCTGACCGGAAGCGGCCGGCCAGATCGGCGCGGCACCTTCGGCCGATTCGGCGGAGCCGGCGTGGTCCCCGGCGGCGGACACGATCACGGCCCGTCCGCTGACCGCTCGCACCGCCTGCGCGAGCACCATCGGTTCCCGCCCGTCGTCCGTCCGGCAACCCAGACCGAGCAGGACCACGTCGGCGCCCCGGTCGGCCAGATCGGCCATGTCCTTGGCCACGGACCAGCAGTCAGCGGTGCCGTCGTCGTCCACGCCGGCGCGGAGGTCCACGACCGCGCCGGGTGCCTGGCGCAGCACCAGCCCTGCCACGAAGGTGGCATGGTCGGCGTCGCCTCGGTGCCCGGCTGCGCCGACCGGCGCCAGGTCGCGCGCCGCGGCGATCACCCCGCCCTGGAGCCACGGATGCGCCCGCAGCGTGGTGTCGATGACCCCGACGCGCGCGCCGTCGCCCGGGAACCGACTCCGCAGGACCGCTGCAGGTAGCGGCTCGGCGGCGCCGTCCGGGTCACTCGGCCAGGGCCGGACGGACGTGGTGGTGACCCGCTCGAGCAGGCGGTTCTTGCCCAGCTGTGGCACCCACCCCGCATACCGGCGGGCGAACACCCGACGCAGGCAGGCGACGGTGAGATCCAGATCGGAGGCCTCCAGGCCGGCGTCCTCGGCGCGGGCCACGGCGTCGTTGACCCAGCTGAGGAACTGCTTGCGCAGCCGGCGCACGGCGTGCGACGCCTCCAGGGTCACGAGGGCCAGCCCCAGCCGCTCGTCCTCGTCGACGACCCGGGGAGCGGCGCCCCAGGACTCGAGTTGCCGCAGCACCAGCTCGGCGTGGGCCAGTTCGACGACCACCTGGTCGCCCAGGTAGGTCTGCTGGTGCCCCTGCACGATCCGCTGGACCGAGCCCCTGCGGTAGATCATCGTCACCCCTCCTGCCACGTTTCGGGCACGGCCACACACCACAGCCCTCGCCAACAAGGACCCGGCACCGGCCGGCCTGATACCTCCGGGTGGGAACCCGTCCGCTCGAGACCCGCGGGGCAGCCGGACGATGGTGGAGAGCAATTCGTGACTTCCCCGTGACCCCGGCGTCGCGGGCAGGTAGATTCAGCCGTGCTGTCGAGGTGACAGCTCTCCTGTGGCTCGCCGAGTCCTGCCGCCACACTCGGGAGACCGCAGACCGCTGGCAGGAGCGGGGGACCCATCTCGGGACGGCGCGAGTCGTCCCTCGGGGTGAAGTGTCCGTGTCGGCCGCACCACTCGACTCGGGGTCGTCGAGGGGCTGACCGCACGGGCGCCGGGTGACACTCCCACCCGAACCCGACAGCTGACCTCGCAGGCGTGGGAGAGGCCATCACCCGTGTCTGTGAAGACCCCGAAGACCCCGGGGCGCCACCGCGCGCCCAGCCGTTTCCCGTTCCGGCGCACCGCCCAGACGAGCACCGTGCTCGTCGCCGCCGGGGGACTGGCGCTGACCATGGCCCCCGCCGCCGGTGCCGCCCCGACGCCCGCTGCGGCCGCGCCGACGTCGGTCCACATCGCGACCACGGTCCACGCCAAGCCGGCCCGGTGGCACACCATCCGTTACGGCGCCCGCGGTGCCATGGTGCGCAAGATCCAGCGCATCGTCGGTGCCTACCCGGACGGGGTCTTCGGGCCCAAGACGCTGCGCGCCGTCAAGCGCTGGCAGTCACGTCACCACCTCGTGCGCGACGGGATCGTCGGGCCCAAGACGGCCGCCAAGATGCGGTTGACCCGGCACACGGTCAAGCGGCACCACACGAAGAAGGCCAACAAGGCTCCGGCCAGGGCGAAGCGGAAGGCCGCCTCCCGGAGCCACAAGCGCGCCTCCCGGGCCAACCGGATCATCCACTACGCCAAGAAGTACACCGGCATCTACTACCGCTACGGCGGCACCACGCCCCGTGGATTCGACTGCTCGGGGTACACCAAGTACGTCTTCAAGAAGGCCGGGATCAACCTGCCCCGGAGCGCCGCGGCCCAGCAGCGCCGAGCCCACCGGGTGGCCCACCCGCGGCCCGGCGACCTGGTCTTCTTCGGCTACCCCGCCTACCACGTGGGCATCTACGCCGGTCACGGCAAGATGTACGACTCAGGCAAGCCGGGACTGAAGACGCAGAAGCGCCGCGTGTTCAGCGGTGTCTCCGGCTACGGCCGGGTCTAGGCCACCCCGCGGCGGAGGGGCTGCTCAGCCCGCCGCCGCGGACACGTCGCCCGACAGGGGCGCCCGGATCGTTCCGGGCGCCCCTGTCGGGTGTCCGCGCACCGGTCGGGTCGCCCTGC
>CAYRLV010000484.1:0-2985 GCA_964425155.1 uncultured Ornithinicoccus sp.
TCGGCGACGCCGGCGGCATGGTCAACCCGTTCAACGGCGAGGGCATCGCCTACGCGATGGAGTCCGGCCGGCTGGCCGCCGAGGTGGCCGCCCAGGCGTTCGCGCGCCCGACCGAGGAGGGGCGCGAGCGGGTGCTCTCGTCCTACCCGGCCGTGATGAAGGACGCGCTCGGCGGTTACTACACGCTGGGCCGCGGCTTCGCCAAGCTGATCGGGCACCCGGAGGTGATGCGGCTCGCCACGCGCTACGGCCTGCCGCGCACCACGCTGATGCGGTTGCTGCTGAAGATCATGGCCAACCTCACCGAGCCGCACGGCGGCGGCGCGAGCGACCGCGTCATCAACGCCTTGTCGAAAATGGCCCCGGCGGCATGATGGAACTCATCGGGCCTAGGATTGTGCGCCGCACCGCCCTGACCGCATCGAGCGTCCGAAAGGGGAGCGCGAGGTCATGAGCCACTCGTACGTCCCACTGTTGTTCTTCGCCGCGATCGGCGCTGCGTTCGCGGTCTTCTCGGTGCTGATCGCCGCTCCCATCGCCGGCCCCCGGCGCTACAACCGCGCCAAGCTGGACGCCTACGAGTGCGGCATCAACCCCACGCCCCAGGCGGAGGGTGGCGGCAAGGTGCCGATCAAGTACTACCTGACCGCCATGCTCTTCATCATCTTCGACATCGAGAGCGTTTTTCTCTACCCGTTCGCGGTGGCCTTCGACAAGATGGGCCTGTTCGCGCTGGTCGAGATGGTGCTCTTCATCGTCACCGTGTTCGTCGCCTACGCCTACGTCTGGCGTCGCGGCGGCCTGGAGTGGGACTAGATGGGACGGCGATAGAACCATGGGTATCGAGGAGAAGCTGCCTGCCGGCTTCCTGCTCAGCACCGTCGAGCAGGTCGCGGGCTACATGCGCAAGAGCTCGGTCTGGCCCGCGACCTTCGGGCTGGCCTGCTGCGCCATCGAGATGATGGCGGTCGGCACCCCCGACTACGACATCGCCCGGTTCGGGATGGAGCGGTTCTCGGCCACCCCGCGCCAGGCCGACCTGATGATCGTCGCCGGCCGGGTGAGCCAGAAGATGGCGCCGGTCGTGCGCCAGGTCTACGACCAGATGCCCGAGCCCAAGTGGGTCATCTCGATGGGGGTCTGCGCCAGCAGCGGCGGCATGTTCAACAACTACGCGATCGTCCAGGGCGTCGACCACGTGATCCCGGTGGACGTCTACCTGCCCGGCTGTCCGCCGCGGCCGCAGATGCTGCTCAACGCCATCCTGACCCTGCACGACCAGATCCAGCACTCCAAGCTGGGCGTCAACCGGGTCGAGGCCGCCCGCGCCGCCGAGCGCGCCGCGCTGGAGGCGACGCCCACGCACGCCATGAAGGGGCTGTTGGCATGACGCCAGCGAGGGAGGACACGAGCGCAGCGAGGCCCGGACCGAGCGGTTCGGCGTCATGCCTGGAGGGTTCAGCGTGAGCGAGAACGGCGAACACAAGGACGAGGTGACTCCGGCGGCGGACAAGCCGGAGCAGAAGGTCTCGACCGAGGCCGCGCAGGAGACCGGCGGCGCGCCCACCACGGCGGAGTCCGACCACCTGCCCGCCGAGCCCGGCACCACCCCCGAGCCGGTGGTCATGGGTGAGCGACGGGGCATGTTCGGCTCGTCCCTCGGCAACGACACCAGTGGGTATGGGGGGCTGGAGTCACCGATCCTGTTCCCGGCCGCCGCGACCCGCCCCTACGGCTCCTACTTCGACGAGGTCGCCGACGGGCTGGCGCGGGTGCTCGACGACGGTGACGACACGTCATACTCCGACGCGGTCGAGCGGGTCGTGGTCGACCGTGGCGAGCTGACCCTGTTCGTGGCGCGCGAGGCGCTGCCGGCGGTGGCGCGGGCGCTGCGCGACGACCCGGCGCTGCGGTTCGAGATCTGCGCCAGCGTCTCGGGGGTGCACTACCCGCAGCAGACCGGGCGGGAGCTGCACGCCGTCTACAGCATGCTGTCGATCACCCACGGCAGCAGGCGGATCCGGCTCGAGGTGACCTGTCCGGACGACGACCGGCACATCCCGTCGATCGTGGAGACCTACCCGTCCGCGGACTGGCACGAGCGCGAGACGTGGGACATGTTCGGGATCGAGTTCGACGGCCACCCCGCGCTGACCCGGATCCTCATGCCGGACGACTGGCCCAGCCACCCGCAGCGCAAGGACTACCCCCTCGGCGGCATCCCGGTGGAGTACAAGGGCGCCACCGTTCCACCGCCGGACCAGCGGAGGTCGTACAGCTGATGACCGAGCAGACCACCCACGAGACCCACGAGACCGAGGACATCTTCGCGACCTCGGACGCCGATCGCGACGACGCCGCGGAGGGACGTGTCTTCACCGCCAGCGGCGGCGACTGGGACAGCCTGGCCGACGAGGCCGCGTCCATCGGCGAGGACCGCATCGTGGTCAACATGGGCCCCCAGCACCCGTCGACCCACGGCGTGCTGCGGCTCATCCTCGAGCTGGACGGCGAGACGGTCACCGAGGCGCGGGCCGGAATCGGCTACCTGCACACCGGTATCGAGAAGAACATGGAGTTCCGCACCTGGACGCAGGGCGTGACCTTCTGCACGCGCATGGACTACCTCATGCCGATCTTCAACGAGACCGCGTTCTGCCTGTCCACCGAGAAGCTGCTCGGCATCACCGACCAGATCCCCGAGCGGGCCCAGATCATCCGGGTGATGATGATGGAGCTCAACCGGGTCGGCTCGCACCTGGTGGCGCTCGCCACCGGTGGCATGGAGATGGGCGCCACCACGGTCATGACCATCGGGTTCCGCGAGCGCGAGCGGATCCTGTCCATCTTCGAGATGATCACCGGCCTGCGGATGAACCACGCCTACGTTCGCCCGGGCGGCGTCGTGCAGGACCTGCCACCGGGCGCGATCGACCAGGTGCGCGACACGATCCCGATGCTCCGGCGCGGGATCCACGAGCTGGA
>CAYRLV010000485.1:0-2982 GCA_964425155.1 uncultured Ornithinicoccus sp.
TCAGGGCGGTGGCGCGACCGTGCCGGGCGGCCGCCACGGCGACGTTCGTCGCGCTCCCACCGAGGAACTTCTCGAAGCGCTGCACCTTCTCCAGACCCACGCCGTGGTCGAGCGGGTAGATGTCGACGCCGGTGCGGCCCATCGTGATCAAGTCGTGCGCCACGGGTCAGGCCTCCCTCGCGGCGGCCAGCCCCCGCAGGTGGTTGATGGAGGCACGCGAGTCGGCGACCGGGTCCGGAGAGCCCGAGGTGGTCGCGGGGTCTCCCGTGAGGATGGTGTCCTGCTCGAGGACGTACCACCCCGCATACCCGCTGTTCTCGAGCGAGTCGACGATGGCGGCGATGTCGATGTCACCCTTGCCGAGGGGGACGTACATGCCCTGCGCGACGGCGTCGGTGTAGCCGAGCGTCCCGTCCTGGACGCGTCGGGCCAGGTCGAGACGGACGTCCTTGAGGTGCATGTGCGGGATGCGGTCGGCGTGCTCGGCGGCGAGCGCGACGGGGTCGCCGCCCCCGATCAGCAGGTGTCCGGTGTCGAGGCAGAGGCCGATGGTCGAACCGGCGAGCACCCGCGCGGTCTCCTCGCCCGACTCGACCATGGTGCCGACGTGCGGGTGCAGGGCGGCGGTCAGTGCGTGCCCGCGGGCGAGCTGGTCGATCCGGTCCAGGTTGCCCAACAGCGAGGACCAGCCCTGCTCGTCCAGGGCGGGACGCGCGTCATATCCGGTGGCGCCGGTGGCCGCGGCCAGCACGAGGGTCCCGGCGTCGGCCGCCACCAGGCCGTCGATGGCCCGCCGCACGTCGGGGAGCGGGTCGTGGTCGGGGTCGTGCAGCACCACCGGGACGAACTGCCCCACGGCGGCGAGGCCGAACCCGGCCAGCACCTCGGCCTTGGCCGCGGGCGCGTCCGGGAGGAACCCGTCAGGGCCGAACTCCGTTGCGCTGATGCCCAACTCGCGCATCTGCGCGAGCACGGTCCCCCGGTCCAACTGGTGGCCCCACCCGGGCACCTCGCAGACGCCCCACGAGATCGGCGCGGCGGCGATGCGGTCGGTGACGGGCGAGAGCATGCTGGCTGAGCTCATGAGGCTCCCTTGATCTCGGACAGGTCGACGGGCCGACGCTGGGCCCGGGACAGCTCACACGCCTCGGCGGTGCGGAACGCCTGCAGTGCGTCGGCGACGGTGCACGGGCTGGCGGCCTCCCCCGCCGCCACCCGGGTGAACTCGGTCAGCTCCGCCCGGTAGGCGGGCGCGAACCGCTCCATGAACGACCACTTCTGCGGCCCGCGGGGGAAGTCGACGTCCGGCTCCGCCGAACGCAGCGCGAGCGAGTGGTCGAGGCCGACCGCGATCGCTCCCTTCTCCCCCAGCACCTCCATCCGCACGTCGTGCCCCGCGCCGTTGTAACGGGTCGACGACACCAGCACCATCGTGTCGTCCTCGAGGGTCAGGACGGCTGCCCCGGTGTCGACGTCGCCGGCCTCGGTGAAGTAGGGCTCCCCCTTGTTGCCGCCGGTGGCGTAGGCACTGCGCACCTCGACCCCCATGACGAAGCGCAGGATGTCGAAGTCGTGGATGTTGCAGTCGCGGAAGATCCCGCCGCTGGTGGGGATGTAACCCGGGTGCGGGGGAGCTTGGTCGTGGGTGTTGACGCGGACGGTGTGCACGAACCCGAGCTCGCCAGCCTGCACCGCGGCCCGGGCCCGCCGGTAGCCCACGTCGAACCGGCGCTGGAAGCCCACGTGCACCGGGACGTCCGTGCCGGCCGCGAGCTCGGCCAGCTCGATCGTCTCGTCGAGCGTCGCGGCCACCGGTTTCTCGCAGAACGTCGGCACACCCGCGGCCAGCCCCTGGCGCAGCAGCGGAGCATGCCCCGGCGTGGCGGTCGCGATGACGAAGGCGTCGACCCCGGAGCCGAGCAACGTCTCGACGTCGGGGGCGAAACCGACGCCCTGATCGTCGGCCACCCGCCTCGCCAACGCCGGATCGGCATCCGTGACCACCAGCTCGTCGACGCCGGGGAGGCCTCGCAACGTCTCCGCGTGCAGGGCGCCGATGCGCCCGACACCCGCCAACCCGATCCGCATGGCTCTCCTCGCGCAGTCGACACCGGTGATCGCCTCACTCTGGCGCGCGGCAGGAGCGGCTGTCAAGACTTTGTCTTAACATTCTGATGTCGCTATGTTGGTGATCGATGGCGTATCCTCGGCGCATGCCGGCACAATCACTCGCGGTGCAGATCGACCGCTCGTCGCCCGTGCCGCTCTACCACCAGCTGGCCGAGCAGCTGAGCGCCGCCGTGGCGGACGGCCGGCTCCAGCCGGGCGATCCCTTCGAGAACGAGGTTGCCCTGGGCGAGCGGCTCCAGCTCTCCCGGCCCACGGTGCGCCGAGCCATCCGCGAGCTCGTCGACCAGGGCCTGTTGGTGCGACGCCGGGGCGTCGGCACGCGAGTCGCGGGCCGCAGGGTGCACCGCAAGCTCAAGCTGAGCAGTCTCTACGACGACCTCGAGCGAGAGGGCCGCAAGCCGCGCACCCGCGTCCTCGAGCACGAGCTCTGCGAGGACGAGCACGCGGCCACCGCCCTCGACCTCCCGGTCGACACGCCCCTGTTGTCCATCGTGCGGCTCCGGTCGGCAGGCGAGTCTCCCCTCGCCATACTGCACAACTGGCTGCCGCCCGCATACTCGGACCTGACCGCCGAGGAGCTCGAGCAGGACGGGTTGTATGCCCTGTTGCGCGAGCGCGGCGCGCGTCCGGTCGTGGCGCACCAGAGCGTGGGCGCCCGCATGCCGAGCGCCAGCGAACGGCGCAACCTGGAGATCCGCGGCAGCAACCCGGTGCTCACCATGTCACGCAGCGCCTTCGACGCCGGGGGCAACCCGGTCGAGTACGGCGACCACTGCTACCGGGCGCAGGACTACACGATCGACCTGATGGTCGACGAGCGCTGACGCCCGTCCGCGCCCGCTCGCACGCTCG
>CAYRLV010000486.1:0-2968 GCA_964425155.1 uncultured Ornithinicoccus sp.
CGTCCTCCATCTTGCCGCCGCGCAGACTCTTGGCGCCCTGCTCCCCCATCACCCAGGCGAGCGCGTCGACGACGTTGGACTTGCCGGAGCCGTTGGGGCCGACGATGCAGGTGATGCCGCGCTCGAGCTGCATGGACGTCGCGGACGCGAAGGACTTGAACCCTCGCAGGGTGAGGCTCTTGACGTACACGAGCGATGGGCTCCCTCTGGCCGGTGATGGTCGAGGTCACTGTACCGGCGGGGGAGGTCGACTCCGGGGAGGCGCGGGTCCGCCGGAGGTGCCTGCGACAGGTGTGACGGATGTGGTGCGCGGTGCAGCCGTGCTGCGAACCCCGACCCGGTCGAGCGCCGTGGGCCGAAGGGGCGCCGTCGGTATGGAGTGGAGTGGGTCCCTGCTCAGACGCGGTCGCCGGTCGCGACCTTCGACCGGTCACGCAGCCGGTCGTTGTCGGCTTGCAGTCCTTCGACGAGTTGCTCGAGGTCCCGCACGCGGATCCGCAGGCGCGCCGTCTCCTGGAGGAGTCGGTCGTCGCGGATCGTGCGGTGACCCAGTAGTGCCTTGGCCATGTTCACTCCGATGTCTTCCCTGAGGTGACAGGGGTGCGGGTGAGGTCGCCCGGTCGCGTCGGCGCGGGCCCCTTAAGAATCCCATCCCCGACTGCGCAGGTCAACGGGGGGGTCAGTCGTCCTCAGCGGCCGTCGAGGGCCGCGAGCACGAGACCGACCGGGATGCTCACCAGGATCACCAGAGCCAGCAGCTGGTAGGCGCGTCGCCCCCAGACGGCGGCGGACGGGACGGTTGAGGTGGCCCCGCCTCGCTGGTGGCGCCGCTCGCGCACGGCGGCGATGAAGCAGGCCAGGGCGACCACGAGCAGCACGCCCCCGACGTCCACCAGCACCGGGCGCTCGACCACGGCGCCGGCGATGACCAGCCCACTCCCGACGTTCCAGCAGAGCAGCTCCACCGCCACCCAGCGGGGCCCGGGCATCCGAGCGGCCAACCAGGCCTGCCCCGCGCCGAAGAGCAGCTGGGCGACGCCCACCACGAGCACGAGGTAGGCGGCCGCCCACGACCCGTGCTCCCACGACAGCGGGCGGGTGACGGCCGACACCAGACCACCGCCGACGACGCCGACGGCCGCCATGATGGCGAATCCGATTGCGGTCCGGGCACGTTCGCGGGGTAGCAGCAGCGCGTCCGTGGGTTGGCTCATCGCGTCACAGCTCGGCGAAGCCAGTGATCGTGGCGTCCGGCTCCCGCCACTGGGTGGCGCTGCTCTCCACCACGCCCGGCCGCCCGGAGGTGCTCGGCATCTCGCGGATCAGGGCCTCGAGTCGTTCGACCGACTCCCGCGGCCCTTGGGCACACACCTCGACGCGGCCGTCGCGGAGGTTGCGGGCGAAGCCGGCCAGTCCGAGCTCGAGCGCCCGGGCACGGGTCCACCAGCGGAACCCCACGCCCTGCACCCGTCCCCGCACGAAGATGGTGGCTCGCTCCATACCCCCGATCCTAGGAATCGCCTCGGGCCGACCGGGATCCGGCACCGGTGCGGCCGCGCGGGCGGGGCTGGCAGCCGGGGCAGAAGTAGCTCGACCGGTTCATGAACGACTCGCGCCGCAACGGGCGTCCGCACCGGTCGCACGGTTCTCCCTCACGGCCGTAGACGGCCAGCCGGCGGGAGAAGTACCCACTCGCGCCGTTGACGTCGACGTAGAGCCGGTCGAAGCTCGTGCCGCCCTGGGTGAGCGCCTCGGTCATCACCTCGCGCGCGTGGTCGACGACGCGGGACAGCGTCGGTTTGGTCAGTCGGGAGGTCTCCCGCAGGCCGTGGACCCGGGCCCGCCACAGGGCCTCGTCGGCGTAGATGTTGCCGATGCCCGAGACCAGCCCCTGGTCGAGCAGCGCGCGCTTGACGTCGGTGTGCCGCGCCTTCATCCGTCGGACCACCGCGGGCTGGTCGAACCCCGGCTCCAGCGGGTCCGGCGCGATGTGGGTGATGGTGTCCGGCACTCCCGTGGCCCGCGGCGTGCGGGAGGCGACGTCCGGGACCAGGTCGGCGAGCGCCATACCGCCGAAGGTCCGTTGGTCCACGAACCGCAGCTGGGGACCGTCGTCGGCGAAGTCGA
The DNA here is from genome assembly GCA_964425155.1 of uncultured Ornithinicoccus sp. Taxonomy (GTDB): domain Bacteria; phylum Actinomycetota; class Actinomycetes; order Actinomycetales; family Dermatophilaceae; genus Segeticoccus. The sequence continues at coordinate 2,128 of CAYRLV010000486.1, forward strand.
CGGTGGCGTGCAGGTGTTTCTCCCGCGGCGCGTCGGGGGCCTCGACGAGCAGCTGGCCGCTCATCCCCAGGTGGATGATGAGCGCCTGCAGGTGCTCGTCCGGCGCCTGCAGGGCGAGCCAGAGGTACTTGCCCCGACGCTCGGCGGCGCGGACCAGGTTGTCCCGCAGCCGATCCGCGAGGTCCACCGGCCCGGCCACGTGCCTGCGCGCCACCCGGGCGCCGAGGAAGGAAGCCACCGCGATCCGGCGGCCGACGACGTGGTCGGCCAACCCCCGACGGACGACCTCGACCTCGGGCAGCTCAGGCATCGGCCGGGTGGCCGGCCAGGCTGCCGCCCCCGGATCCGCCTCCGTCGTGCGGCGTGTCCTCCGTGTCGCCCGACTGCTCGGTCGCCTCGGGCTGCTCGGTCTCCTCGGTCTCCTCGGACTGCTCGGCGGCCAGCTTCTCCGCCCGACGGCTCAGCTCGGTCCAGGCGATCTCGGCGGCCTTCTGCTCGGCCTCCTTCTTGCTGTGCCCGACGCCGGTGCCGAGGATCTCCTCGGACACGACCGCGTGCGCGGTGAAGACCTTCTCGTGGTCGGGCCCCTCCTCGGTGACGTGGTACTCGGGCACACCGAGGGACTGCGCGGCGGTGAGCTCCTGCAGGCTGGTCTTCCAGTCCAGCGCGGCGCCGAGCGTGGCCGAGGAGGCCATCAGCGGGTCGAGCAGGTGGTGGACGAACGTGGTGGCGGCCGGCAGCCCGGCGGACAGGTAGACCGTGCCGATGACCGCCTCGGTGGTGTCGGCGAGGATCGACGGCTTGTCGCGGCCGCCGGTGCTCTCCTCGCCCCGGCCGAGCA
>CAYRLV010000487.1:0-2966 GCA_964425155.1 uncultured Ornithinicoccus sp.
CCGCCATCGAGGACGCCGTGCGGCTGCGTGACGCGCTCGGCGTCGCCCTGCCGGTGGGCGATCCTGAGGTCTTCCTCGAGCCGGTCAGTGACCCGCTCGGCGACCTGGTGATGCGTTATGCCCGCACCCGTGGTCCGTTCACTGCCCGAGCGGTGGCGGCGTGGTTCGGCCTCGGTCAGGCCGTCGTCGTCGGCGTGCTGCGCCGGTTGGTCGAGTCCGGCCGGCTGGTCGAGGGCGAACTGCGGCCGATCGAGTCGGGGGGCGGCGAGCACGGGCCCGACTACTGCGACGCCGAGGTGCTGCGCACGTTGCGCCGTCGGTCGCTGGCCGCGCTGCGATCCGAGGTCGAGCCGGTGCCAGCGCGGGACCTCGCCCGGTTCCTGCCGGTGTGGCAGGGGGTCGGCTCCGGCCTACGGGGCACGGAGGGTGTACTGCGCGCGGTCGAGCAGCTCGCCGGGGCGCGGCTGCCCGCGAGCGCCCTGGAGACCCTGGTGCTGCCCAGCCGGGTCGCCGACTACCGTCCGGCTCTGCTGGACGAGCTCACCACCGCCGGCGAGGTGCTCTGGCGGGGGCACGGGTCCCTGCCCGGCGACGACGGCTGGGTCTCCCTGCACGTGGCGGAGACCGCGCACCTCACCCTCGACGACCCCGACGGCGTCGAGCTCGGGGCGGTGCACCGCCGGGTGCTCGACGCCCTCGGTTCCGGCGGTGCCTACTTCTTCCGCACCCTGTCCGACGCCCTGGCCCTCGCGCCCGGCGGTCCGGGAGCACCCGCCGATGCCGACCGGGTGGACGACGCCACCCTCACCACGGTGCTCTGGGACCTGGCCTGGTCGGGGCACGTCACCGGCGACACCCTGGCTCCGTTGCGTGCGCTGTTGTCGGGAGGCCGCACGGCCCACCGCACCCGGCGCAGCGCACCCCGCGGCGGGCGCTACTCCGGGCGGACCGGCAGCCTCGGGGCGCTGTCCGGCCGGCGCGGCACTGGGATGCGGCCGCCCCGGCGGGTGGCCGGCACGCCTCCGACGACGGTGGGGCGCTGGTCGCTGTTGCCCCCGGTCGAACCCGACGCCACCGTGCGTGCCTACGCCGGCGCCGAGGTCCTGCTCGACCGCTACGGCGTGGTGACGCGTGGCAGCGTTGCGGCCGAGGGGCGTCCCGGTGGGTTCGCCGCCGTCTACCGGGTGCTCGCTGCCGCCGAGGAGTCCGGTCGCGTCCGGCGGGGTTACTTCGTGGAGGGCCTCGGCGCTGCCCAGTTCGCTGGCACGGGCGCCGTCGACCGGTTGCGCGCACGCAGCCTCGGTGTCCCCCGTCCGAACGGCGCGGACCGGCCGGGGCGAAGCGACGCGTCCACCGCGTCCCGTGACCCCTGGGACACCGGCCCGCCCGGTGACCCCTTCCCGGCGTCCGAGCGGCTCGGTGCGCAGCACGCCGACCACCGCCGGAGTGCTCCGCCGGCTGTCGTGCTGGCCGCGGCGGACCCGGCCAATCCCTACGGCGCCGCGCTGCCGTGGCCGTCCCGCGGCGGCGACGACGAGCGGTCGACGCACCGCCCGGGCCGCAAGGCCGGAGCACTCGTCGTGCTCGTGGACGGGGCGCTCACCCTCTACGTCGAGCGTGGTGGCAAGACGCTGCTGTCGTGGACCGACGATGCCACCACGCTGCAGGCCGCCGCGGACGCCCTGGCCCTGGCGGTGCGCGAGGGGGCGCTGGGCAAGTTGACCGTCGAGCGGGCCGACGGCGACGCCGTGCTCGGCTCCGACCATCCGCTCGCCGCGGCCCTGGCCGGCGCGGGGTTCCACGCCACGCCGCGCGGCCTGCGGCTGCGACGGTGATCCGTGCCCGAAGGTGACACGGTCTGGCGGACCGCCCAGCGGCTGCACCGAGCGCTGGCGGGCACGCCGTTGGTGCACGCCGACCTGCGCTGGGGCACCCTCGCGACGGTCGACCTGCGCGGCGTCACCACGTCAGGGGTGGTGAGCCTAGGCAAGCACCTGCTGCAGCGACTCGAGGACGGGCGGACCCTGCACAGCCACCTGCGGATGGAGGGCGAGTGGCGGATCCACCGCACTTCCACGATGTCGGCAACGAGGTTGTCGCACCATGCGATTCGCGCTGTTGTCGCGACCACGGACTGGACCGTGGTCGGCTGGCGGCTCGGCATGCTCGACCTGGTCCCGACTGCGGAGGAGCACACCCTCGTGGGCCACCTGGGACCGGACCTGCTCGGTCCGGACTGGGACAGCACACGAGCCGTGGCCAACCTGCGCACGCAGCCGAGGGCCGAGATCGGCGCCGCTCTGCTGGATCAGCGCAACCTGGCCGGCATCGGCACGATCTACGCCGCCGAGACGCTGTTCGCCGAACGTCAGGACCCGTGGCAGCCGGTCGGCGAGATCGGTGAGGCGCGGCTGCTCGCAACGGTGGACCGGGCTCGGCGACTGCTGGTCGCGGGGCGGGCCCACGCCATACCGAACACGACCGGCGTGCCGCGACGCGGCGAGCAGGTCTACGTGCACGGCCGGGCCGGGCGCCCGTGCCGTCGATGTGGCGCGACGGTGCGCGTGGAACCGATCGGCGAGGCGCCGCGCGACCGGGTGATGTTCTACTGCCCGACGTGCCAGCACACGGCCTGACGCTGTCGGGCCGTTGGGAAACGCGGCCCAGGGACGTGGCCGGTCAGGCGGCGGAGGAAACCAGCTCGCGCGCGTCGGACTGCACCGGCAGGCTGACCGGTGCGGTCAGGGCCTCGGCTGCCTCGGCGACGGCGACCCGGGTGGAGACGTCACTCAACATTTGCGACAGGGGGAGCTCGAGCGCGCCACAGATCGACGCGAGCAACTCGGAGGACGCTTCCTTCTCGCCGCGCTCGACCTCGCTGAGGTAGCCGAGCGAGACGGAGGCGGACGCCGACACCTCGCGCAGGGTGCGCCCCTGCGACCGGCGCTGCTCTCGGAGCACGTCAC
>CAYRLV010000488.1:0-2954 GCA_964425155.1 uncultured Ornithinicoccus sp.
CACCGGGCACCTGCTCATCGGCGGTGGCGACCCGGTCGCGCTGGCCGCCGAGCACCCCGACCGCATCCTGCACGTGCACCTCAAGGACGTCCGGCTCGACCTCGCCCGGCGGGTCCAGGCCGGTACCCTCGGCTACACCGACGCGGTCGGCCGGGGCATGTACGTCCCGCTCGGCAAGGGCGACATCGATGTTGCCGCCATCCTCGCCTCGCTCGAGAGCCATGGGTATGCGGGGTGGTACGTCCTCGAGCAGGACACCATCCTCACCGGTGACCCTGCCACGACTCCCGGCTCCCCGGACCCGGTGGCCGACTCGCGCGCCTCCATCGACCGCCTGCGGGCCCTGGCCGGCGCGAGGAAGGGCTGAACGGTGGCGCACGACCTGATCACCATGGGCCGCACCGGTGTCGACATCTACCCCCTCGATCACGGAGTGGGGCTCGAAGAGGTGCGGCACTTCGAGAAGTTCCTCGGCGGCAGCGCGACGAACGTCGCCGTGGCGGCCGCCCGGCACGGTCGCGCCACCGCCCTGATCACCCGCGTGGCCCCCGACCCGTTCGGCCGCTACGTGCGGCAGGAGGCCGGGCGGCTGGGGGTCGACCCCGCATACATCGGCACCATCGACGCGGACGGACCCCCGACGCCGGTGACCTTCTGCGAGATCTTTCCCCCGGACGACTTCCCGCTCTACTTCTACCGGTACCCGATCGCCCCGGATCTGATGATCGAACCGGACAGCCTGCCGTTGCAGGCGATTCGCGAGACTTCCGTCTTCTGGGCGACGGTCACGGGGCTGTCCCAGGAGCCGAGCAGGTCGGCCCACTTCGCCGCCTGGGAGGCGCGGGGTCGCCGCGACCACACGGTCCTCGACCTCGACTACCGGCCGATGTTCTGGCCGCACCCGGACGAGGCGAGCGCCCAGGTCGGCCGTGCGCTCGAGCACGTCACGGTCGCGGTCGGCAACCGAGAGGAGTGCGAGGTGGCGGTCGGCGAGACCGAGCCGGCCCGCGCCGCCGACGCCCTGCTGGAGCGGGGCGTCCACCTCGCCATCGTCAAGCAGGGCCCCAAGGGCGTCCTCGCGGCCACTGCCGACGAACGGGTCGAGGTGCCGCCCTTCCCGGTCGACGTGGTCAACGGACTCGGGGCCGGCGATGCCTTCGGCGGCGCGCTCGTCCACGGGTTGCTTGCCGGCTGGGAGCTGCGCCGGATCCTCGAGTTCGCCAACGTGGCCGGGGCGATCGTCGCGTCCCGGCTGGAGTGCTCCACGGCGATGCCCGACCTCGCCGAGGTCGAGGACCTGCTCGCCGGCACCGGCTCAGGGCACAAGGGGAGGCCATGATCGACGCCGCGAAGATCACCGAGGTGCGCGCTCGGGAGCCGCACCGGATCGGCGAGGCCTGGTCGGCTCGCCGTCGTCGTCCGCTGCTCGGGGCCGACGGTCAGCTGCTCATCGTGGCGGCCGACCACCCGGCGCGCGGGGCGCTCGGCGTCCGCGGTGACGGGACCGCGATGGCGAGTCGCACCGACCTGCTGGAGCGGCTGGCCACGGCGCTAGGCCGCCCAGGGGTCGATGGCGTGCTCGGCACCCCCGACGTCCTGGACGATCTGCTGCTCATGGGGGCGCTCGAGGACAAGGTCGTCATCGGCTCGATGAACCGGGGTGGTCTCCAGGGGGCCGGGTTCGAGCTCGACGACCGGTTCACTGCCTACACCCCAGAGGCCATCGCCGACCAGGGGCTGGACGGCGGCAAGGCCCTGACCCGCATCTGCCTGGACGACCCCGGCACCCTCGCGACGCTCGAGGCCACGGCCCGGGCGGTGACCGCGCTGGCCCAACACGATCTGATGGCGATGATCGAGCCGTTCTGGTCGGAGCACCGGGACGGCCGCGTGACCAATCTGCTCGACCCGGACCACACCATCAGGTCGGTGCACGTCGCGAGCGGGCTCGGAGCCACCAGCGCGCACACCTGGCTGAAGTTGCCGGTGGTGGACGAGCTCGAGCGTGTCGTGGAAGCAACCACCTTGCCCACGCTGCTGCTCGGCGGCGACCCGGGCGGTGACCCGATGGACACCTACGCCTCGTGGGAACGCGCGCTCACGCTGCCGCCGGTGCGCGGGCTGGCCGTCGGACGGGCGCTGCTCTACCCGCCGGACGGCGACGTGGGTGCGGCCGTCGACATCGCAGCGACCATGGTGCACTCCGGTGCCGGGGGGGACCATGGGTGACAACGAGCGCTGGGTCCTGCGGGCCGGCTCGGCCGGAGCGGGCGGTTGGGAGACCGTGGTCGACGACACCCGCGAAGGCTGGCAGCACACCGGTCTGCGGATCGCCACCTTGGCACCGGGCGAGTCGCATGCGCTGGAGACCGAGGGCGTCGAGGCGATCGTGGTGCCGCTGTCCGGCCGGGTCTCGGTGCGGGCCGAGGACTCCACCGGTGATCACGAGGCGGAGCTCGCCGGCCGGGCGAGCGTGTTCGCCGGGCCGACCGACGTCGCCTACGTCGGCCACGGGGCGCGGCTGACCGTGACCGCTCCGGAGGGCGCCCGGGTGGCGGTGGCACTCGCTCGGGTCACGCCGGGATCGGCGCCGAAACCGTTCTGCCACCTCGCGGCCGGTGACGTGCCGCTCGAGCTTCGCGGCGCCGGAGTCGCGTCGCGCGAGGTGCGCAACTTCGGGGTGCCCGCCGTCCTCGACGCCGACTCGATCATCGCCTGCGAGGTCGTCACTCCCGCCGGCAACTGGTCGTCCTATCCCCCGCACAAGCACGACCAGGAGCGTCCCGGGGAGGAGACCGAGCTGGAGGAGATCTACTACTTCGAGCTGCGGACCGAGCCGGGCGGGCCCGCACACGCCGAACCGGTGGGGTACCACCGGGTCTACGGCACCGAGGACCGGCCGATCGACGTGCTGGCCGAGGTGCGCACCGGGGACGTCGTGCTCGTGCCGCACG
>CAYRLV010000489.1:0-2951 GCA_964425155.1 uncultured Ornithinicoccus sp.
CAGGACACCGCCCGCCGACCCGGACCGGTGTCATGCTGGTGGGCACGACCGAGGACGGTGCGTGCCGATGACGGTGGCCGACAGGGTGCACGAGGCGCGGGGGGAGTTCGCGCGCGGCCGGTGGGCCGCGGCATACAGCGCGTTGGCGGCGTCGGACGCGGACGATCCGTTGGAGCCCGCCGACCTCGAGCTGCTCGCTTCCGCCGCTTTCCTCGTCGGGCGCGCCGAGGAGTCGGCAACGGCCTACGAGCGCGCCCACGACGCGTGGCTGGCTGCAGGGGACTGGGAGGCGGCCGCGCGGTCCGCCTTCTGGCTCGCCTTCGACCTGCTTCAGGAGGGGCAACCGGCGCGCGCGGGCGCCTGGGGAAGTCGGGTCGCGGCGCTGGTCGGGGAGCGGGACAGCGTCTGGCGCGGCTACCTCCGGTGTCCCGAGGCCGTCGCCCTGATGGACGGGGGAGAGCCGGCGCGGGCCCGGGACCTCTTCGCAGAAGCCCTCGAGACAGGGCGGCGCTTCGACGACGTCGACCTGCAGACGCTCGGTCTGCTGGGCTGCGGCCAGACCCGGCTGCAGCTCGGCGACCCCGCGGGGGGCCTGGCGCAGCTGGACGAGTGCATGCTCGCCGTGCTTGCCGACGAGACCTCGCCACAGGTCTCCGGGCTGGTCTACTGCGCGGTCATCGAGGCGTGCCGCCGGGTCGTGGACGTGCACCGGGCTCGCGAGTGGACCGCGGCCCTCAGCCGGTGGTGCGCGACTCATGGCGACGTCGCGCCATACCGGGGCACCTGCCTGGTGCACCGTTCGGAGATCCTCACCTTCCACGGGGCCTGGGCCGAGGCACGCACGGAGGTGACGCGCGCCTGCGAGCAGTTCCGGGGTGCGCCGGGGCCGGGCGCGGGTGCCGCGCTCTACCAGCTGGGTGAGTTGCACCGACTCGCGGGTGACCTCGTCGCCGCGGAACGCGCCTACCGACAGGCAGCGGAGGTGGGGCACGATCCCCAGCCCGGACTGGGGCTGCTCCGGTCCGCCCAGGGCCGGGAGGACGCGGCGCTCGCCGGGCTGGGTCGCGCGCTCGCCGAGGCCGTCGACGCCGGGACCCGGGCGCGTCTGCTCGCCGCCACGGTCGAGGTGGCCCTGACGGCCGGAGGCGTGGCGGTGGCGCGCGAGGCCGCGGACGACCTGCGCGCGGTGGCTGACACCCTGCGCACCCCGCTCCCGGGTGCGATGAGCGACCGGGCCCAGGGCGCGGTGTTGCTTGCCGAGAGCCGGCCAACCGACGCACTGCCCCGCCTGCGCCGGGCGTGGACCGGGTGGGACGACGCCGATTGCCCGTATGAGGCGGCGCGCACCCGGCTGCTGGTCGCGGACGCCTGCGAGGCCTTGGGCGACGAGGACGCGGCGCGCATGGAGCGGCACGCCGCGCAACAGGTGCTCGCCTCCCTGGGGACGCCCTCCGGCGGGGTGACGCGTGGGCCGGACCACCTGAGTCCGCGGGAGCTGGAGGTGCTGCGCCTGCTGGCCTCCGGGCTCACCAACCGGGAGATCGCGGCCGAGCTGACCATCAGCGAGAAGACCGTGGCCCGGCACCTCAGCAACATCTTCGCCAAGGTCGGGGTCGGGACCCGGTCGGCTGCCACGGCCTACGCCTTCCGGCACGACCTGGCCTGAGTGGGTCATTCGACCCATCGCCCCCTCGAAACGTCGCCGAAGATGGGGCGTTCGGACGACGCGCCGCGCTGGCTCGCAGACCTACGGTCCGACCATGACCGAGTTACGTGACCAGGCCGGGTCCCTCACCGGACAGCCCATGCGTGAGGAAAGCGCCGAGGAGCGGATCGGGACCGTGGTGATCGGTGCCGGGCAGTGCGGCCTGGCGGCTGCGTTCCACCTGCGGCGCCGCGGGCTGCCCTTCGTCGTGCTGGACGGTGGCGAGCGGGTCGGGGACCAGTGGCGTCAGCGCTGGGACTCCCTGCGGTTGTTCACCCCCGGCCGCTCGAGCAGCCTCCCGGGGTGGCGCTTCCCGGCACCGGGAGGGGCGTTCCCGACCAAGGACGAGATGGGCGACTACCTGGAGGCGTATGCCCGGCGGTTCGAGCTGCCCGTGCGGTCCGCCGTGCGGGTCCGTGCCCTGCGCGGTGACGGGGACGACTTCGTCGTCGAGACGTCGGCCGGCCGCTTCCGGGCGGAGCAGGTCATCGTCGCGACGGGGCGTCAGCGGCACCCGAAGGTCCCGGATCCGGCCGCCGACCTGGACCCCTCACTGCCCCAGCTGCACTCCGTCGACTACCGCAACCCGGGGCAGCTGCCGGCCGGCCCGGTGCTGGTCGTGGGGGCCGGGAACTCAGGGGCCGACCTGGCGCTGGAGCTCCGGTCGGCCGGACACCAGGTCTGGCTCTCCGGCCCGCACCCGGGCGAGGTCCCGTTCCGGATCGAGGGGCGGTGGGGGCCCCTGCTCGTGCCGGTGGTGATGTTCGCGTTCAAGCACGTCGTCACGATCCGCACGCCGATGGGTCGCGCCGCGCGAAGGCGGTTCGCCGGCCACAGCGGTCCGCTCGTCCGCAACAAGAAGCGGGACCTGGTGGCCGCCGGGGTCGACCTGGTGCCGCGCGTCACCGGTGTCTGCGACGGCCGACCGCAGCTCGAGGACGGCCGGGTCCTCGCCCCGGCCTCGGTGCTGTGGTGCACGGGATTCCGCGAGTCGTTCGACTGGATCGACATCCCCGGGCTCCGCGACCGCGGTCCCCTCGAGACGACGCGAGGGGTCAGCTCGGTGCCGGGGCTGTATTTCCTCGGCCGCTTCTTCGAGTACGCGCTCTCCTCGGAGATGATCCAGGGGGCCGGCCGGGACGCCGAGCACGTCGTGCAGGCCCTCGAACGACGGGTCCGTGCCGCGGCGGTCTAGTCGCGGGCGGGTTCCAGATAGGCGAGGGCTCCGAGTTCCGCGCCCGTGGCG
>CAYRLV010000490.1:0-2950 GCA_964425155.1 uncultured Ornithinicoccus sp.
CCGGCGGGAGCTGGGCCACCTGGTCGGCTGCCTGGGCCGGCACTCCCTGGGCGGTCAGCCCGTGGGCGAGCGTGTGCGGCAGCGAGCGGGCCAGACCGGTGATCATCAACGAGAAGAAGATGCCGATCGACAGCACCATGGCGGAGTTCTGGAACGTGGTGCTCATCCCGGCCCCGACCCCGCGCTGGTCGGGCGGCAGGCTGTTCATGATGCCCGCCCGGTTCGGCGCCGCGAACAACCCCATCCCGAGCCCGTTGACCAGCAGGGCGAGGGCGAACAGCCAGTAACTGAAGTTCACGGGCAGCAGGAGCAACCACACGAAACTGCCTGCGGCGACGAGCATCCCGACGGTCGCGAAGGTACGCGCGCCGAACCGGTCCGACAGCCAACCGGACGCCGGCCCGGCCACCAGGAACCCGACGGTGAGCGGAAGCATGTAGATCCCCGCCCACAGCGGTGTCGACTCGAAGCTGTAGCCGTGTCGGGGCAACCAGATGCCTTGCAGCCAGATGATCAGGATGAACATCAGCCCGCCGCGACCGAGCGCACCGAGCAGGCTGGCCAGATTGCCTGCCGTGAAGGCCCGGATCCGGAACAGCCCCAGGCGGAACATCGGCTCACGCACCCGGGTCTCGATGACGCAGAACAGCCCGAGGACGGCCACTCCCCCGAGCAACGCGACCAGCACCCACGGGTTGGTCCACCCCATGGTGTGGCCGCCGTACGGCTGGATCCCGTAGGTGATGCCGACCAGCACCGCGATCAGCCCCACGGCGAAGGTCAGGTTGCCCCACCAGTCCATCTCGGCGTGCCGGCGCACGCCGGTGTCGTGCAGTTTCAGGTAGGCCCAGACCGTCCCGAACAGTCCGATCGGCACGGACACCAGGAAGACCAGGTGCCACTCCACCGGTCCGAGCAGACCTCCGACGACCAGCCCGATGAACGACCCGGCGATGCCGGCCACCTGGTTGAGGCCGAGACCGAGACCGCGCTGGTCCACGGGGAACGCGTCGGTGATGATCGCGTTGGAGTTGGCCATCAGCATGGCGCCGCCGACGCCCTGGGCGACCCGCATGAAGATCAGCCACAACACCGCCGGCGTGCCGTGCATCCAGGTGATCGACAGCATCACCGAGAACACGGTGAAGACGGCGAATCCCGCGTTGTACATGCGGACTCGGCCATACATGTCACCGAGCCGGCCGAAGCCCACCACCAGCACGGCGGTGACGACCATGTAGCCCATGATCAGCCAGAGCAGCAGGCTGGTGTTGCTCGGTTCGAGCGGGTTGATGCCGACGCCGCGGAAGATGTCCGGCAGGGCGATCAGCAGGATCGACATGTTGATCGTCGCCATCAGCACACCGAGCGTGGTGTTCGACAGCACCACCCACTTGTAGCGGGGACTTGCCGTGTCGCGAGCTGCTCGCTCGGCCCGCGACCTGTTCCTCGCGAGCGTGCCGCTGGTATGCCGTCCTGTCATCGCCTGCTTGCCTCCGCACCCTTCGGCGGGCCACCGTATCGTTAGCCTGTGTCAACTAATTCTACGGCGTCGACCCCCTCGGCGCGCGCGGGTGGGCTGAAGGTCGCCGGGGCGCCGGCTCAGGGGTGCCGACCTGCGAGGACGCAGAACTCGTTGTCCTCCGGGTCGGCCAGGACCACCCAGGGCTGCTCGCCCTGGCCGACGTCGACCTGCCGGGCGCCCAGCTCGAGCAGACGATCCACCTCGTCCTGCTGCTCGCGGTCGGTGGGGTTGACGTCCACATGGAGCCGGTTCTTCACGGTCTTGCCCTCGGGCACGCGGGCGAACGTCAACGTCGGCGGCACCGGCCCCCGGCGGTCCTTGCCCTCGGGCACCAGAGGCGAGCCGATCGTGATCACGCCGTCCTCCTCCCGTTGCACCTCGTAGCCGAGGACGGCACACCAGAACTGGGCGAGCGCACTCGGGTCGGCACAGTCGAACGCGAGCTCGGTGAACTTGCTGGTCATGTCAGAGCCTCCCGGCCGGTCATGGCATCGCGGCAAGGCCACAGGCTATGCGCCGATCTCCCCCAGCCGCACCTGGCGGCGCCCGAGGCCGCGGAGCGCCAGGCGACCCACACGGCATACTGGACCAGCCCGCCAGCGGAGCTCGAGGAGGTGAGACAGGTCGTCCCATCCGTCCTCGTGCGACGACCGGCGACGGCCTTCCTGCCCTACCTGGTCGTCGCGGTGCTGCACCTGCTCGTGCTGGCCACCGAGGCACCCGCCGCCACGGTGACCAAGCTGCTCCTGATGCCGGTGCTGGCGGTCGCGGTGCTCAGCGGTGGCGTCGGTGGGTCCCGCTCGGGCGCTCCGTTCCTCCTGCTGCTCGCCGCGATCGCGTTGTCGTGGCTGGGCGACGGCGCGAGCGTCCTGTTCCCTTTCTGGCCCGAACTGCCCGTGATGCTCGCGTGTTTCGGCCTCGCCCACGTGGCCTACATCCGGCTGTTCTGGCGCCACCTTGCGCGCCGTCCACGACCACCGGCCTGGTCCCTGGTCTACCTCGCGTGGTGGGTCGCCATGGTCGCCGTGCTGGCACCGCGACTCGGCTCGCTGGCTCCCGCCGTCATCGGGTATGGCGTGGTGCTCGGCTCGACCGCGCTGCTCGCCACTCGCTGCGGCCCGGTGGTCGCGGCCGGCGGCGCCTTCTTCCTCGCGTCCGACACGATCCTGGCGTTCCGGCTGTTCACACCGGAGCTGGTGCCGGGGTGGGCCAGCCTGGCCGTGATGCTGGCCTACACCCTGGGACAGGGCCTCATCGCCTACGGCGGCGTGTCGGCCGGAGTCGCCGCGCTGCGGGGCAGCCACGCGATTCCGCGGGGACCTCTCCGTGCGCGCTGACACGACGAAGCCCTGGTGAGATCTGCGTCCCACCAGGGCTCATGCGTCGGGATGACAGGATTTGAACCTGCGACCCCTTGACCCCCAG
>CAYRLV010000491.1:0-2940 GCA_964425155.1 uncultured Ornithinicoccus sp.
ATGACGCCGGCGCCGGCGCGCTGGGACGAGCCGGTGGGCTGGTTGGTGGCGCTGTGCGGTGCGCTCGGGATCGTCCTCGGCCTGGTGCTGACCCGGTGGCTGGAACGGCGTCGCTACCGGCTCGAGGAGGAGCGGGGTCGACCTGCCCAGCCGGTCGGCTGGTGGATCGTGCCGGCCTGCGGCGTGCTCTGGGCCCTCATCGCGTGGCGCCTGGGTGACGTCGGCCACGGACTGGCGCTGCCGCCATACCTGGGTCTGGCGTCGGTGGGGCTGGCGCTGACCGCGATCGACCTCGACGTGCACCGGCTGCCCGACCCGATCGTGCTGCCGGCGGTGCCGGTGCTGTTCGTGCTGCTGGTGCTCGCGTCGGCCGGGACCGGTGAGTGGGGCGCGTTGCTGCGTGCGGTGCTGGCGGGGGTGGTGCTGCTGGTCGGCTACTTCGTGCTCGCGTTCGTCTCGCCGGGTGGGGGCGGGCTGGGGCTCGGTGACGTCAAGCTGGCCGGGCTGCTCGGGCTCGCGCTGGGGTGGCTCGGCTGGGGCGAGGTGCTGGTCGGTGCGCTCGCCGGGTTCGTCGTGGGTGGGCTCGTCGTGACCGTGCTGCTGATCGCCCGGCGGGTCGGGCGCAAGAGCTTCGTGGCGTTCGGCCCGTTCATGATCGTGGGCGCGTTGGTCGGCGTGCTCGTGCCGGTCCAGGTGGTGGCCGGAAGTCTGGCCGGCTGAGGCTCCGTGGCAGGATCCAGAGCATGCTGCGTTGGTTGACCGCCGGGGAGTCGCACGGCCCTGCTCTGGTCGCCGTGCTCGAGGGGCTGCCCGCCGGTGTCGAGGTGACGTCCGCGGACGTGGCGGCCGCGTTGGCGCGCCGGCGGCTCGGTTACGGCCGGGGCGCCCGGATGAAGTTCGAGCAGGACGACGTCGAGTTCCTCGGCGGCGTCCGGCACGGCCGCACCCTCGGGTCGCCCGTGGCCATCCGGATCGGCAACACCGAGTGGCCGAAGTGGCAGACCGTGATGAGCCCGGACCCGGTGGCCCCGGACGAGACCGCGGGAGCCGACGAGGTCGGCGCCCCGAAGGAGCTGGCCCGCGGCCGGCCGCTGACCCGTCCCCGCCCCGGGCACGCCGACCTGGTGGGGATGCAGAAGTACGGCTTCGACGAGGCCCGCCCGGTGCTGGAGCGGGCCTCCGCGCGGGAGACCGCGGCGCGGGTGGCGCTCGGCCGGGTGGCCTCCGCGCTGCTGGAGCAGGCCTACGGCATCCGGCTGGTCGCCCACACGGTCGCCATCGGCGGGGCCGGTGTGGCCGACGAGGCGCCGTTGCCGGGACCGGACGACGTCGGGGCGCTCGACGCCGACCCGGTGCGGGCGTTCGACAAGGAGGGGTCGGCCGCGATGGTCGCCGAGGTCGACCGGGCCCACGGCGAGGGTGACACCCTCGGCGGCGTGGTCGAGGTGCTGGCCTACGGGCTGCCGCCCGGGCTCGGCTCGCACGTGCACTGGGACCGCCGGCTGGACGCCCGGTTGGCGGGGGCTCTCATGGGCATCCAGGCGATCAAGGGCGTCGAGGTGGGCGACGGCTTCCGCACGGCCGCCCGGCGCGGCTCGGCCGCGCACGACGAGATCGAGCGGGACGAGGCCGGGGTCATCCACCGCCGCACCGGCCGGGCCGGCGGCACCGAGGGCGGGATGTCCACCGGGGAGGTGCTGCGGGTGCGGGCCGCGATGAAGCCGATCAGCACGGTCCCACGGGCCCTCGCGACCGTGGACGTCGCCGGCGGCGGGGCGGCCACCGCCCACCACCAGCGCTCCGACGTGTGCGCGGTGCCTGCGGCGGGCGTCGTGGCCGAGGCGATGGTGGCGCTCGTGCTCGCCGAGTGCGCGGTGGAGAAGTTCGGCGGCGACAGCGTCGCCGAGACGGCGCGCAACCTGGCCGGCTACCTCGAGTCCATTCCCGAGACGATGCGGTCATGGTGAGGTCGTGGTGAGCGGGGCAGAGCGCCGGCCGGTGTGCGTCATCATCGGTCCTCCGGGGGCGGGCAAGAGCACGGTCGGGGCGTTGCTGGCGGATCGCCTCGGCGCCGCGCTGCGCGACACCGACCAGCAGGTCGAGCTGCGGGCCGGGCGGACCATCGCGGACATCTTCGTCGTCGACGGCGAGGCGGCCTTCCGCGCGCTCGAGCGTGCGGAGGTGCTGGCCGCGCTCGCCGAGCACGACGGGGTGGTCGCGCTGGGGGGCGGGGCGGTGATGGACGAGCAGGTGGCCGCGGCGTTGGAGGGCCACACCGTGGTGTTCCTCGACGTGGGCATCGCCGACGCCGCGGGGCGGGTCGGCTTCGACCAGTCCCGGCCGCTGATGGCCGTCAACCCCCGCGGATCCTGGGTGCGGCTGATGGACCGGCGGCGGCCCACCTACGAGCGGCTCGCCACCCTGGTGGTGGACACCGCGGGCCGGGCGCCGGACGCGGTGGTCGACGAGTTGGTCGAGCGGTTGGGAGCACGCGATGGGTGAGGAGCACGCCATACCGGGGGAGTCCGCCGAGGGCCAGGGGTCCGGCGCCGCGCGCCGCGAGGACCCGACGCGCATCCGGGTCGGTGACGACTACGACGTGGTCATCGGGCACGGACTTCTGGGCGAGCTGCCGGAGATGCTCGGGCCCGGGGTGGAGCGGGTCCTCGTCGTCCACCCGCACGCCCTCGCGGCCACGGGTGAGGCGGTGCGCGACGACCTCGCCGAGCGCGGGTTCTCCGCCTACGTCGCGGAGGTCCCGGACGCCGAGGAGGCCAAGACGGCACAGGTCGCGGCGTTCCTGTGGGGCGTGCTGGGGCAGGCCGGGTTCACCCGGTCGGACGCCGTCGTCGGGATCGGGGGCGGTGCGACCACCGACCTGGCCGGCTTCGTCGCGGCCACCTGGCTGCGCGGCGTGCGCGTCGTCCAGGTGCCGACCAC
>CAYRLV010000492.1:0-2940 GCA_964425155.1 uncultured Ornithinicoccus sp.
CTGTTGCGTCAGTGCGCATGGGGTCTGCCTCCTTTGTCGATCGGTTGTCGTGGGGGTTGTTGCTCTCCCATCGTATGTGGTACAACAACGTCCCAAGCGCCCGAATTGCCCCAGCGCAGAGTGACTTTGGCCACATCTCCCGATTCAGATGATCCGGTGGTGCTGGAGGACCCGGAAGGCCACCAGCCCCGGAAGGATCGGCAGCCAGAAGGTCAGCAGCCGCGAGGTCAGCACCGCGGCCACGGCCTCCCCCGACGGCACGCCCACGGCGGTGAGTCCACCCACCACCGCGGCCTCGACGGCGCCCAGACCCCCAGGGGTCGGGGCGGCCTGCCCGATGGTGGCGCCGACGATGTAGACGGCCAGCACCGCGAGCACCGAGAAGTCGGTCGTGAAGGCACGCAACGTCGTCAGCAGGCCGAGGGCCTGCAGCACGAGGAAGGCCGCCGAGCCGCCGAGCAGCTCGGCCGCACGGACCGGGTGTCGCAGCGCCGGGGTCAGCTCCCGCGCCAGTTGCCGCGCCCCGTTCGTGGCCCGCCGGAGCACCCGGCGCCGGCCCCACGGCGACGCCACGACGGCCACCAGGGCGACCACCGCGGCGCCGATGGCGATGAGCACCCACGTGCCGGGCAGGCCCGGGGCACCGATCGGCACGGCGGCACCGATGACGAGGATCCCGAGGCCGGTGAAGACCGCGATCACCACGCCGTGCACGGCGCGGTTGAGGACGAGGACGGCCACGGCGCGCGCGCGGGGTTGGCCGAGCCGCTCCAGGTAGCTGAGGTTGATCGCGTAGAAGCCCACCCCCGCCGCGGTCGTGCGCCCGGTGAACGCCGCGGCCAGCTGCACCGCCGTGGTGCGCCAGAACGGCAACGAGGTGGGACTGGACCCCACGAGGCTGAGCGACGCGGCCAGGATCGACGCGAAGCCGGTGAGCGTGGCGACGACCAGCCACGGCCAGTCGGCCCGACGGACGAGGTCGAGGACCCGAGGCACGCTCGCCACCTGGGGCAGCAGGAGGTAGACCGCGAGGCCACCGGCGATCAGCATGAGGAGGGTCGTCGGGCGCACGGGCCAGCGAAACCCGGGGACCTCCGCGTCGATCCGCTCCGCCAGCGACTCGCGGAGGTCGGCGAGGAGCACTCCTTCCTCGCGCAGTTGTCGGCGCGTCTTGCGCCGCAGGGCCAGGGGTTGCAGGCAGGGCAGCAGCCGCTCCAGCTGGGTCCGCTCCAGGCACCGGCAGGCCGACGCCACCGCGCGCCCGACGCCGACCACGGAGGCGACGAGCACCAGGGTGTCGGCCAGGTCCTGTGGGCGGCCGGCCGAGGGACCGCCCACCCGGCTGAAGGTGAAGTCGGTGATGCGGGGGCGACCGTCCGCGTCCACCAGGATCGTGTCGGCCCGCAGGTCGTGGTGGGCGATCTGACGGGCGGTCAACGTCCCGACGTTCGCCCAGAGCTCCTCCAGCAGCTCATCCTCCACCTCCGTGGGCGCCAAGGTCGACAGCAGCCGCCCCGGCACGCGACGGGTCACCAGGAAGGGTGGGCCGTGGTCGAGCTCGCCGGCGAGCAGGACCGGCACGGTGCCGATGCCGGCGCGCTGGGCGAGCAGGTTGACATAGGCCTCGTGCTCCACCTCGTGGCGTGGGGTCGACAGCGACGCCTCGTAGTCCGCCTCCAGCGACGCCAGGAACCGCCGCAACCGGTAGGTCGGTCCGGCCACCCGGTGCAGCCGTCGCACCACCTTCACCCGCAGCTCGTCCCCGTCCTCCGTCACCACGTCGTACTCCAGCGGGTGCCACCAGGTCGCCGGGAGCGGGGCGATCGTCGACACGCGGATCCCGGCCCGGGCCAACGCCACCCGGACGCCCTGCCAGGTCGTCCGCCGGCCCGGTGCCCCGAGCATCAGGTGGACGAAGGTGCCGCAGCCCCACCCGAGCACCGCGCCACCGAACAGGCCGACGGGCAGGTGGTGGCCCAGCACGTCCTCGGCCACGGCCACCAGGACGACCACCAGCCAGCCGAGGCGCGCGGCGGGCCGGCGCAGGTATGGGGTCGCGACCGTGACCAGCGCCGCCGCGACCGCCGTCCCCGGCGTGGGGAACACGAAGCCGCCGACCGGTGGCCCGTGGTCGATGGTCGCCAGGTCGCCGGGCGTCAACGGCCGGGGGCCGGTCAGCCAGGCCAGGAGGACCGCGAGCACCCAGGCCAGGACCGACGCACTGGTGAGGGACAGAGCCATGCGGATCCGGCCGCCATACAAGGCGATTCCTGCGGTGACGACGATCCCCGGCCAAGATCCGGCCAGGGCGATCACGTGCCAGGCGCCGGTCAGCCAGCTCGGGAGCCGCTGCAGCTCGGTGAAGATGGACAGCTCGACCGGATTGATCCCGGGAGTGCGGGAGAAGACCACGCAGGCCAGCACCACGCCTGCCGCCACCAGCAGGCGCACCACATCGGCCGGATGCCGTCCGATGGACAGCCTCAGACGGGCGTACCTGCCGGGGCGCGCCGGCGCGGCGGGGCGCGGTTCCGACCGCTCGTTCACCACGCTTGCGATGCTGCTCCCCTCCGCCGGATACCTCAACCGGGGGCGGCCGGACGCGGTGGAGCGACCGGGGCGGGCGGGCGGTCAGGCGCCGGCCGGGTCCGCCCCCTCCATGCCCTCGGTGAGGGTGGCGACCAGGCGCGGCCGCAGCTCGTGCGCGGCGATCACGGCGTCCACCGAGCCGACGTCCACCGCTCGACGGATGCTGTGCACGCCGTCGAACTCGGCTGCCACCTCACCCAGCTTCTCGGCGCGCACCGCGCCACGCAGCTCCACGAGCTCGGTGGCGAGTGCCGCCTTCTCCGCGTCCGCGGCATCGGCCATGCGCCGCTCGAGCTCGTGCACCCGGGGGTCCGCCGCGGTCCGGCTGTCCACGTCGCGGGAGAAGACCAC
>CAYRLV010000493.1:0-2935 GCA_964425155.1 uncultured Ornithinicoccus sp.
CGAGGCGAGCGGGAAGGCTCTCGGAAGCCAGCACGCCATACAATAATTAGATATTGTTGTATGACGTGCCTGCCCCCAGGCGCGCGACCGCACCCAGGCAGGAGGTTCCCCGGATGACCACCACCGGTTCGGTGCGGCGACGCACCAGCTCCCCGGAGCAGCGGCGCGCCGAGCTCCTCGTCGTGGGTGCCGAGCTGCTGGCCGAGCGCGGCTACGACGGGGTGCGGCTCAAGGACGTGGCCAAGGCGGCCGGGGTCTCGATCGGCCTGCTGCAGCACTACTTCGACTCGCGGGACGCGTTGCTGGAGGAGGCGTTCCGGAAGGCAACCGGCGACCTGCTCGCCGAGTGGCAGCAGGCGGAGGCGCGCGACCTGTCGCCGTGGGAGCTCGTCGAGTTCCTCGTCGGGCGGGTCGCCGACTCCGCGTCCTCGCGGACCGGTTCGGTGCTGTGGAGCGAGCTGGCGGCGGCCGCGTCCCGGCACGAGCAGCTGCGCCCGATCTTCACCGACGTCTACGCCGTGTGGACCCGGCTGTTCCGCAGCGCGGTCGACCGCGGTGTCGCCGCGGGCGCCTTCCACCCGCGGGTGCCGGTGGAGCAGGCCGTCTCGATCCTGCTCGCGCACAGCGACGGTTGCGAATTCGCCGTGGCCGTGCCGCTTCCGGAGATGTCCGCCGAGTCGCTGCGGAACAACTCCCTGACCCTGGCCGCGCTGCTGCTCGGCCTCGACGGGCCGACCGGCCCCGAAAGGAGTGCCCGGTGACGACCCCCCTCCGCGATCCGCGCTACGACATCCTCTTCACCCCCGTGCCGATCGGGCCGGTGACGGCACGCAACCGGTTCTTCCAGGTGCCGCACTGCAACGGCATGGGCTATCGCGACCCCACCGGCGAGGCCTTCATGCGCGGCGTGAAGGCCGAGGGCGGCTGGGCCGTGGTCTGCACGGAGGAGGTCGAGATCCACCCGACCGCCGACCTCACGCCGTCGATCGAGCTGCGGCTGTGGGACGACCGGGACCTGCCCGCGGTCGCACGGATCGCCGAGAAGATCCACGAGCACGACGCGCTCGCCGGCATCGAGCTGGTGCACGGCGGCGCGCACGCCAGCAACCTGACCAGCCGGTACGCACCGATCGCGCCGAGTGCGCTGCCGGTGCACGCGTCCTACGACCCGGTGCAGGCCCGCGGCATGACGCTGGCGGACATCGCCGAGTTCCGCGGCTGGCACCGAGCAGCCGTGCAGCGGGCGCTCCGCGCCGGATACGACCTGGTTTACGTCTACGCCGGGCACGGCATGACGGCGCTGCACCAGTTCCTCTCCCCCGTCTACAACCAGCGCAGCGACGCCTACGGCGGTGACGTGACGCGGCGGATGCGGTTGCTGCGCGAGGTGCTGGAGGACACCCGTGAGCTGTGCGACGGGAAGGCTGCGGTCGCCTGCCGCCTGGGCGTCGGCGACACCGGGCTCGGGATCAGCCGACCCGAGATCGAGGAGGTGGTGGGCACGCTGGCCGAGCTGCCGGACGTGTGGGACTTCGTGGCCGGGTCCTGGGAACTCGACTCCAACACGTCTCGATTCGGACCGGAGGCGGAGCAGGAGCAGCACGTCGCCGGGCTGAAGAAGCTCACGACCAAGCCGGTGGTGGGCGTCGGCCGCTTCACGTCCCCGGACGAGATGGTGCGGCAGGTCCGCAGCGGCATCCTCGACTTCATCGGCGCGGCCCGCCCCTCCATCGCAGACCCGTTCCTGCCGAACAAGATTCGTGACGGCCGCCTGGCGGAGATCCGAGAGTGCATCGGATGCAACATCTGCGTCTCCGGCGACTACACGATGTCGCCGATCCGGTGCACCCAGAACCCCTCGATGGGTGAGGAGTGGCGACGCGGCTGGCACCCGGAGCGACTCCGGCCGAGGGCCGCCGAGGAGAGCATCCTCGTGGTCGGCGCCGGGCCGGCCGGGCTGGAGGCCGCGACCTCGCTCGGCCGACGCGGCTACGAGGTGGCCCTGCTGGAGAAGTCGCGCCACCTCGGCGGGCGGGTACGCCGTGAGTCCGCGCTCCCCGGCCTGGCCGCGTGGATCCGGGTCGTGGACCACCGGGAGCAGCTGCTGGCGAGTCTGCCCACCGTGAGCCACTACCTGGAGAGCCCCACCTCGTGCGACGACGTCCTGGGGTTCGGCTTCGACCGGGTCGTCGTCGCCACCGGCGCCCGGTGGCGCGGGGACGGGGTCGGCAAGACCCGCGTCGAGCCGGTCGCGATCGCCTCGGGTGCGGTCGTGTTCACCCCCGACGACCTGATGCGAGGGGCGCGGCCGGCGGAGCCGGGCAGCCGCGTCCTCGTCTACGACGACGACCACTACTACCTCGGTGGGGTCCTCGCCGAGCTGCTCGCCGGCGAGGGGTATGCGGTGGAGCTGGTCACGCCCGCGGCGAACGTCTCCGAGTGGACCGCCCACACCATGGAGCTCACCAAGATCCGCCGTCGTCTCATCGGTGCCGGGGTCTCGGTGAGCACCCAGCGGACGCTGACCACGGTCCAGCCCGACGCGGTGACGACCGGGTGCGTCTTCACCGAGCAGCCGCAGCAGCACGGTGCCGACGCCGTCGTCCTGGTCACCTCGCGGGTGTCCGACAGCACGCTCGTGGACGAGCTGCTGCAACGCCGGGGCCAGTGGGAGGCCGCAGGGATCAGGTCGGTCCACGCAGTCGGGGACGCCCTCGTGCCCGGGACCATCGCGGCCGCCGTCTGGTCCGGCCGCCAGTACGCCGAGGCTCTCGAGGCCGACGGAGCCGTCGAGCGGACACCCTTCCGGCGCGAACTGACCACCCCTCCCGAGGCCGTCGCCACCGGACCGTGAGGACCCGACCGGCCTGCGGCCGCGCGGGATCAGGACCACACGAGGATGACTCGTGTCGTCCGCGCCATGGTCGCCACGCCC
>CAYRLV010000494.1:0-2929 GCA_964425155.1 uncultured Ornithinicoccus sp.
CTCGGCCACGTTGCGCACGGCCTCGCGCAGCGCCTCGTGGTCCTCGGAGAGGGCAAACAGGTCAAAGTCCGGTGCGGTCACGACCCCGATGTTACCGGCGGGTCACCAGCCGAGGACAGCGGCGGTATGGCGGGTGCCCACCACCCCGGGCCGGTCACCCACCCGTCACTGCAGCTCGGGGATGACGCGGTCCTCGAACAGCTTGATCCCGGAGGTGTCGTAGGCCGCCTCCGCGAAGTAGGTGATGGCGTAGCTCATCCCGGCCTTGTCCAGCCCCTGGAGCGTCTCGACGATCTGGTCCGGGGTGCCGACGGCGGGTCCGGAGGCGAGGGAGCGGTACTGGGCCTCGGCGACGTCCTCGGGCAGCCCGGCCTTGAGGTAGTGGTCGCGCGCCCAGGCGAGCCGGTCCTTGACCTCGGCGTCGTTCTCGCCGATCACCACGTTGTAGTCGGCGCTGCGGGTGATCTCACCGAAGTCACGACCGACGTCCTCGCAGTGCCGGCGCAGCACCTCGCTCTTGTGCGCGAACACGTCCGGCGTGCCGTCGAAGTTGGTGTAGTCGGCGAACTCCGCGGCGATCCGGAGGGTCTTGCGCTCCCCGCCGCCGCAGATCCACATCGGGATGCCGTTGCGCTCCGACCCCGGGTAGGAGGTGCCCTGCAGGGGCCGCGGGGCGCAGATCGCACCGTCGACCCGGAAGTGCTTCCCGTCGAGTGTCGCCGAGCCCGTGGTCCACATGTCGCGGAAGATCTGCACACCCTCGCGCAGCCGCGCGAGCCGTTCTCCGGCGGAGGGGAAGCCGTATCCGTAGGCGCGCCACTCGTGTTCGTACCAACCACCACCGATGCCCATCTCGAGTCGGCCCTCGGAGACCATGTCGACGGTGGCCGCAACCTTGGCGAGGTAGGCCGGGTTGCGGTAGCTCATACAGGTGCACATCTGCCCCAGCCGCACCCGCGAGGTGGAGGCGGCCAGCGCCGCCATCAGGGTCCACGCCTCGTGCGTCGCGTGTTCGGACGGGCGCGGAGTCGTGTGGAAGTGGTCGTAGACCCACACCGACTCCCACTCGCGGACCTCGTCCAGCCGGCTGGCGAGGCCGGCGATGACGCCCCAGTGCTGGGCGGGGTCGATGTCGACCAGGTCCATCCGCCACCCCTGTGGCAGGAACATTCCGAAGCGCATTCGCTCATCCTCTCGGTGCCGGAGCCGGTCCAGACGTTACTGTCTCGACATGCCCCTTGCCATCTCCGTCATCGGTCTCGGTCCCCTCGGCGCCGTGCACGCCGCCTGCATGGCCGACCTGGGCCACCAGGTCGTCGCCATCGACACGAGCATGCCCGAGCGGGCCAACGAGCTCGCCGCCGGCCGCACGCCCTTCTACGAGCCGGGCCTGGACGACCTGCTCACCCGAGTGCTGCCGACCGGCCGGCTGACGTTCGCCACCGACTACCAGGCCGCGGCCGACGCGGACGTGCACTTCATCTGCGTGGGCACCCCGCAACGCAAGGGCGAGTATGCGGCGGATCTCACCTTTGTCGACGCCACCGTGGAGGGGCTGGCGACCGTCCTGCGCCGGCCGGCCCTGGTCGCCGGCAAGTCGACGGTGCCGGTGGGGACGGCCGCCCGCCTCGAGTCCCGGTTGCAGCAGCTCTCGCCCGCCGGCACCGACGTGCACCTGGTGTGGAACCCGGAGTTCCTCCGGGAGGGCTTCGCGGTGCAGGACACCGTGGCGCCGGACCGGATCGTCTACGGCGTGCACGGCCCGGGCGCCGACGACGACGTCGCGCTGATGGACCAGGTCTACGCCACCCCGCTGGCCAACGCCGTGCCCCGGATGGTGATGGACTACGCCACCGCGGAGTTGGTCAAGGCGGCGGCCAACTCGTTCCTCGCCACCAAGATCTCGTTCATCAACGCCATGTCCGAGGTCTGCGAGGCCGCCGGCGCGGACGTGATCGCGCTGGCCGACGCGATCGGGGTCGACGAACGCATCGGCCGCAAATTCCTGCGCGCCGGCATCGGTTTCGGCGGCGGCTGCCTGCCCAAGGACATCCGGGCGTTCATGGCCCGGGCCGGTGAGCTCGGCGCCGAGCCGGCGCTGAGCTTCCTGCGCGAGGTGGACGCCATCAACCAGCGCCGCCGGGCCCGGATGGTCGACCTGGCCCGCGAGGAGTGCGGCGGCTCGTTCATCGGCCGCCGGGTGGCGGTGCTGGGCGCGGCGTTCAAGCCGTTCAGCGACGACATCCGCGACTCCCCCGCCCTCGACATCGCGCGCGCCATCCACCAGGCCGGCGCCACCGTCACGGTGACCGACCCGAAGGCGCTCGACAACGCCCGGCGGACCTGGCCCGACCTGCTCTACACCGAGGACATCGAGGAGGCCTGCCGCGACGCCGACGTCGTGCTCCACCTGACCGGTTGGCCGGACTACAAGGACCTCGACGCCGCCGCCCTGGCGAAGGTCGTGCGCACCCCGGTCCTGATCGACGGGTTCAACAACCTCGACGTGGCGCACTGGCGCGATGCAGGATGGACCTTCCGGGCGCTCGGCCGCCCGGTGCTCGACGAGGGAGACGACGACACCACGGAAGCCACCTCGGCAACCGGACCTGATCGGCGAGGATGAGCATGACCAAGCACGTCAATGACCCGCAGGTGATCCGGCGGCTGTTGACCACACCGGCGACCTGGGCGGTGGTCGGGCTGTCCACCGACCCGCACCGGACCGCGCACGGCGTGGCGCAGTGGATGGCAGGGGCGCTCGAGCACCGGATCATCCCGATCCACCCTCGGGCCGAGGAGGTGTTCGGCGAGGCCGGCTACCGCTCGTTGTCCGACCTGCCGGACGGCGAACACGTCGACGTGGTCGACTGTTTCGTCAACTCGAGCAGGGTGGGGGCCGTCGTCGACGAGGCCATCGACCAGCGCG
>CAYRLV010000495.1:0-2925 GCA_964425155.1 uncultured Ornithinicoccus sp.
CGTCGGTGCGGCTCATGGTGTTCTCCTTGATCTGGTGTTCTGTGGGGGGATTCGGGGAATGAGGAGGCGGGCCGGCCGATCGGGTCCCCAGTGCAACGTGCACCGACCGGACGGCATACGGACGTAGCGAGCGGGAAAATTGCCGGTGAGCGGGTTGGTCGGCCACAGCCATCGCCCGGCGACGACGAGCCGCAGGGACTCCCCGGGGCGGAAGAGGGTCGCGGACGGACCGAGGGCGACGTCGACCGGGACGACCTCGCCCGGCTTCAGCGGCTGGCGCTCCCGGTAGGTGTGGACGGGTTGCGCGGCAGTGGAGGCCCGCTCGTCGAGCTGCCGGAGCGAGGCCTTCTGCCACCCGGTGGCGACGCGGTCGCGCCCGAAACCGTAGGAGCCTTCGAACCCGACGTACTGCCTCCCCCGCCACTTCTCGACGCCGACGACGAGGTCGACGTCGTCGCTCCCCTCGACGGCAACCCACAGCCGTAGCGCCATGGGCCCGGTCAGCTCCATCCGGGTGGGGACGTCGAACGAGAAGGCAGCGGCCCGCCGTCGGGTCCGGAAGCTGATCTGGCCCGGCCGTCTCGCCGGGACGACGTCGAGCCGACCCTCGCCCGACAGGTAGAGCGATGTCCACTCGGTGCGGGCAAGGGGCCACTCGTCCTCGTCACGGACCTCGACGACCTCGCTGCCGGCCTCCCGCACCTCCAGGCGCACGGCCGGCGGCTCCGGGGTCGCGAGGCCGCGGAGGTGGCGCTCGAAGAAGGCCAGCTGGGTCTTCCTGGCCTCCTCGTCGTAGAACACCGCCCACTTGCCGCCGCGGTGGGTGTAGGCGGACCGGTGCGCCGATCCGGCCCGTTCGAAGGCGCGGAACGAGCCACGAGAGTGCAGGCCGTTGTCCGAGAAGCTGGCACAGACCAGCATCGGGACCTCGATCTTGCCGAGGTCCGGAGTCAGCGACTCCCACCACTCGTCGCGCAACGGGTGGCCCCTCTGCTCCTTGCCGATGTCGGTGCCCAGTCGACTCGTCCGTCTGGTCCCCGTGGTCCAGATCAGGGTGAACCCGTGCTCGTACAGGCCCCCCGGACGCATCAGGTCCCGGTAGGCGTCCGTCATCCCCTCCCAGGGGCAGATCGCCTTCAACGCCGCCGGAGCCAGGGCGGCGACCTTGTACTGGGACATCGCCAGGTAGGACACGCCCAGCATGCCGACATTGCCGGTCGACCAACGCTGGCGACCGGCCCACTCGACCAAGTCGGCGATGTCCTCGGCCTCGGCGTCGGACATCAACGACCCGACGCCCTCCGACGTGCCGCAGCCCCGCAGGTCGGCGTTGACGACCGCGTAGCCTTGCGCGGTCCACCAGACCGGATCCGGTGCCTCCCAGCTGGTCAGCGTCGAGATCGTCACCGGGCCCGCCTGCCGCATCATGCGGTACTGCACCGAGAACCTCGACCGTCGGCCCCGGCGGCTCGGCAGCGCGTCCTTGCCGTAGGGGTGGGCGCACAGGATCACCGGGAACGGACCGTCGCCGGACGGCCGGAAAACGTTGGCCCGCAAGGCGACACCGTCCCGCATCGGCACGGCGACGTCGCGGTCGCAGACGACGCTGTCCGGTGCCGGCTCGTACACCGTCACCGGCGGTCGGACGATGCCACGCAGCCGGCCGAGCGCGTAGCGCAACGCTCCGGGCCGGTGCCAGGGCCGGTCCAGACCCGAGACAGGACGACTGCGGGTCATGGCGAACCTCCGCTATTAGAGTGCCACTCAAAAGCACTTGAACGGCACTCTAAACCTTCAGCTAGGATCTGTCCATGGCCCAACGAAAGCCCACGGCTCGCCATACGACGCGGCAGCAGGAGGTGGGCGCCGCCGCCCGCGCGGAGACGCGCCGAAGGCTGCTCCAGGCCGCGGGCGACGAGTTCGCCGAGCGCGGCTACCACGCCGCGACGGTCAACCGCATCGCCGCCCGCGCCGGCGTGACTGTGCAGACCCTCTACCTGGCCTGGGGCAGCAAGCGAGCCTTGTTGCGCGCACACATGGACGCGTCACTCTCCGGTGACCCCGACGCCTCGTATGCGGAGGAACTCCCCCGCCTGATCTCCGACGCCTTGGACGAGACGCACACCGACGCGCGAGCCACCGTCGAGCACATCGCGCACCTCTACCGCGAGCTCGCCGAACGTGCCGCCCTCGGGTGGCGCCTGTACCGCGACGCCGCCGCCTCGGACACCGAGGTCGCCGCCGACTGGAAGGCGCTGCAGCACCTGCGGCACCAGACCTTCGAAGAACTCGTCGGACAGATACCGGCCGGGTCGCTCAGACCCGGGCTGACCCTCGAGACGGCCACGGACACGGCGTGGGCGATCGCCAGCCCGGAGACCTACGAGATCCTCGTGGACACAGCCGGATACACGCTCGACGCGTATGAACGATGGGTCGCCGCCACGCTCTGCGCCGCACTCCTGTCCGAGCCACGCTCGACCGGCGCCGCAGACCTCTGACCGCGGGCATAGCCTGTTGACGGAGAGCCGACGCGAACGGAGTGACCGATGGAGACCATCTCGATGTGGATCGACGGCCGGGAGCACGCGGCTGCCGGCGGCGAGTCGTTCGACAGCTTCGACCCGTTCACGGGTCAGCCGTGGGCGAGCGTGGCACGCGGCGGCAAGGAGGATGTCGACGCCGCGGTCGCAGCCGCGAGTCGCGCGTTCCGGGACGGCCCGTGGGCGCAGCTGACGCCGACGAAGCGCGGCGCCCTGGTGCACCGCCTGGGAGACGTCATCGCCGAGAACGCCGAGCGGCTGGCCGAGCTCGAGGTGCGGGACAACGGCAAGCTGTGGGCAGAGATGTTCGGCCAGGTGACCTACGTCCCGGAGTGGTACCGCTACTTCGGTGGCCTCGCGGACAAGGTCGAGGGCACCGTGC
>CAYRLV010000496.1:0-2921 GCA_964425155.1 uncultured Ornithinicoccus sp.
GTCAGAAGCCGGTGTCGGTGGGCTCGGGGTAGTAGGTCCGGAACTTCTTGACCTGGTTGAGCTTGGCCGCCAGCACGTAGGCGCGCCGCTTGAGCCCTTCGATGGAGTTCTCCAGCGGGTGCGCGATCCCGCGTTTGCCGAGCGCGGTGACCCGGGCCTTCAGCGCCGGGTCCGTGACGTAACGCAGCAGCAGCCGCTGGGGCAGGATCGAGTAGAGGATCTCGCGCTCGACCACGACCGGCTGGACCGAACGGCCCTCGATGTAGTCACCGACGACGAACTGCGACACGTTGGCGCCGGCCGCCGTGACGTAGTAGTTGTTGCGGCCGATGCGCGGGTTGACCTCGAGGAAGCAGAACCGCCCGTCGCGCGGGTCGACCTTGACGTCGAAGTTGGCGAAGCCGACGTAGCCGACCTCCTTGAGCAGCCGCCCCGCCTGCTCCATCGCCTCCGGGTAGGCCGTGGTGATCATCGCGGCCGGGTTGCCGAGCGCGAGGGGCGTGTGCTCCTCGAGCAGCACCTGCGCCGAGCAGAGCAGCGTCACCTCGCCCTGCCGGTCGGTGTATGCGGTGATGGAGCGCATCCACGTGTCGTCACCGGGGATGAGCTCCTGGACGACGAAACGGCCGGCGAAGCCCGCGCCCCGCAGTCGGCGCCACAGCGCGTCCAGCTCCGCCGCGTCCTCGATGAAGTAGATCTTCTTCTTGCCCTCGAACGACATCCCCTCGTACTCCGAGCTGGCCGCCGCCTTGGCCACCACCGGGAAGGGCAGGTCCACCGGCGTCGGCTCCCAGTCGGGTGCGGACGCCCCGGCGAAGTCCTGGATCACGGTCTTCGGTGTGTCGATGTCGAGCTTGGCGCACACCTCGGCGAAGCGGCCCTTGTCGGAGAGCTGGTCGAGCAGCGCCACGTCCATGAACGGGATGACGTAGTGCTCCTCGAGTTGCTCACGGTGCTCGACCACGAACCGGACGAATCCGTCCGCGTTGCACATCAACAGCGCCGGTCGGGAGCCGTCCCGCTCCCGACCGAGGCGCAGCAGCTCGCGCAGGGTGTCGTCCAGGGTGCTGTCCTCGCCGAGAGCGAGGTTGTCGATGATCTTCGAGTCCGCGATCGGTCCGGTGGCGAGTCGGGAGACCACGGTGGAGCGGACGCCATACTGCTCGTGGAAGGCACGGGCGAGCGCGTAGACGCCGATGTCCGCGCCGATCAGCACCAGGTCGAACGGCGGCGTGGGGTGCTCGTGGTGGGGTGTGGTCATGGACCTTCCATCTCTCGGGGTGGCGCCGGCGCAATGCTACGGCAGGAGGGGGCCCCGACCGGCCCGCACCACGCGGTGGTCGGTCAGCCGCGATCCTGGACGGCCAGCCACGCGGCACCGATGATGCCGGCGGCGTTGGCGAGCTGCGCGGGCACGATCGGGGCGCGCAGGTGCAGCAGGGGCAGGAACTTGTGCGCCTTCTTGGACACGCCACCTCCGACCACGATCAGGTCGGGCGAGAGCAGGTCCTCGACCACGCCGAAGTAGCGCTGCAGCCGGACCGCCCATTCCTCCCACGAGAGGTCCTCCCGCTCCCGGGCGCTGTTGGCGGCGCGGGTCTCAGCGTCCGCCCCGTCGATCTCGAGGTGCCCCAGCTCGGTGTTGGGGACGAGCTGGCCGCGGTTCAGCAGGGCCGAGCCGATGCCGGTCCCCAGCGTGCTCACGAGCACCAGGCCGTGGTTGTTGCGGGCGCCACCGAACTGCAGCTCGGCCACGCCGGCGGCGTCGGCGTCGTTGACCACGACGACCGGGCGGCCCAGCCGCTCGCCCAGCAGCCGCTCGGCGTTGACGCCCAGCCACGAGCGGTCCACGTTGGCCGCCGACCGGACCACGCCCCCGGCCACGATCGCCGGGAAGGTCACGCCGATGGGGGAGTCACCGGTCTGGTCGGCGAAGTGGTCCGCGACCTCGGCGACCACCTCCGCCACGGCGGCCGGCGTCGACGGCTGCGGGGTCTCGATGCGCAGCCGGTCGGCGGCGAACTCACCGCGGGCCAGGTCGACGGGTGCGCCCTTGATGCCGCTGCCGCCGATGTCGATCCCGAGCGGGTGGTGTGTCGTGGACATCGCGGGCCTTTCTGCGACCGGTCAGGGCAGGGTCAGGATCTCGTTGCCGGTGTCGGTGATCAAGAGGGTGTGCTCGAACTGGGCCGAGCGGCTGCGGTCCTTGGTGACGACGGTCCAGTCGTCGTCCCACATCTCCCAGTCCGGGGAGCCGAGGTTGAGCATCGGCTCGATGGTGAAGGTCATCCCCGGCTCGATGACGGTGGCGTAGTTGGGGGCCGCGTCGTAGTGCGGCACCACCAGGCCAGAGTGGAAGGACGTGCCGATGCCGTGGCCGGTGTAGTCCTTGACCACGCCGTAGCCGAATCGCTTGGCGTAGCTGGCGATCACCCGGCCGATGACGTTGAGCTCCCGGCCGGGCGTGGCCGCCTTGATGCCGCGCATCATGGCCTCGCGGGTGCGCTCGACAAGGAGTCGGGACTCCTCCGCGACGTCGCCGACGAGGAACGTGGCGTTGGTGTCGCCGTGCACTCCGCCGATGAAGGCGGTGATGTCGATGTTGACGATGTCGCCGTCCTCCAGCGGGCGGCTGTCCGGGATGCCGTGGCAGATGATCTCGTTGACGCTGGTGCACAACGACTTCGGGAAGCCGCGATAGCCCAGGGTCGACGGGTAGGCGTGGTGGTCGAGCAGGAACTCGTGCCCGATGCGGTCCAGCTCGTCGGTGGTCACACCCGGCGCGATGGCCGCCGCTGCCGCCTGCAGCGCCCGGGCGGCGATCCTCCCGGCGACCCGCATCTTCTCGATCGTCTCGGCGTCCTTGACCTCCGAGCCGGTGAAGGGCGCGGGTGCCGGCCGGTCGACGTACTCCGGCCGGG
>CAYRLV010000497.1:0-2920 GCA_964425155.1 uncultured Ornithinicoccus sp.
GCCCGGATGGCAGGATGAACGGCATGAGTCTTCCGAGCACCGTGCCGATGGACGGGCTGCCGGAGCGCGTGACGATCTACGAGGTGGGCCCCCGCGACGGGCTGCAGAACGAGCAGGCCGTGGTGCCGGCGCAGGTCAAGGCGGAGTTCGTGCGCCGGCTGCTCGCCGCCGGCCTGGAGACCGTCGAGACGACGTCGTTCGTCCCGCCGTCGTGGATCCCGCAACTGGCCGATGCGGCCGAGCTGGTGAGCCTGCTCGGCG
This sequence comes from uncultured Ornithinicoccus sp., assembly GCA_964425155.1. Classification (GTDB taxonomy): domain Bacteria; phylum Actinomycetota; class Actinomycetes; order Actinomycetales; family Dermatophilaceae; genus Segeticoccus. The sequence goes on from CAYRLV010000497.1 coordinate 262, forward strand.
ATGATGCGCGCGGCCCGCACCGTCCCGTGCTGGTGCCCAACGAGAAGGGGCTCGACCGCGCGCTCGAGCTCGGCCTGGGGTCGGTCGCGGTCTTCGGCAGCGCCACCGAGACCTTCGCGCGCAAGAACCTCAACCGGACCGTCGAGGAGTCGCTCGCGATGTTCGCGCCGGTGGTCGCGCGGGCGAAGGACGCGGGCGCGTGGGTGCGCGGCTACGTGTCGATGTGCTTCGGCGACCCCTGGGAGGGGGAGGTGCCGATCGGGCAGGTCGTCGACGTGTGCGCCCGGCTGAGGGACCTCGGCTGCGACCAGCTCAGCCTGGGCGACACGATCGGGGTGGCCACGCCGGGCCACGTGGTCGCCCTGCTGGACGCGTTGGGGGAGCGTGGCATCGGCGCCGACAGCATCGGCGTGCACTTCCACGACACCTACGGCCAGGCGCTGTCCAACACGGTCACCGCACTCCGCAAGGGCGTCACCGTGGTCGACGCCTCCACCGGCGGGCTCGGCGGCTGCCCCTACGCCAAGAGCGCCACCGGCAACCTCGCGACCGAGGACCTCGTCTGGGCGTTGGACGGGCTCGGCATCGAGACCGGCGTGGACCTGCAGTCCCTCGTGGACACCAGCGTCTGGATGGCACAACAGCTCGGTCGGCCGTCGCCGTCGCGCGTCGTGAAGGCCCTGGCCGGATGAGCGGCGACGGCAGCGCCATGTCGCCGCGGACGGCCGGGGGCGACGGGCCGCGGCACCGGAGTGAGGTCACCTATCGTGAGGCGACCCTGGACGACGTGTCGACCATCGTGTCGCTGCTCATGGACGACCCGATCGGAGCCGGCCGGGAGGACCCCGACGACCTGGCCCCCTACGCCAAGGCGTTCGCCCAGGTCGCCACCGACCCGCGGCACGTCCTGGCGGTGGCCGAGCGCGACGGCGAGGTCGTCGGCACGCTCCAGCTGAGCATCATCCCCGGCCTGTCCCGGCGAGGCGCGACCCGGGCGCAGGTCGAGGGCGTGCGGGTCCGGGTCGACGAGCGCAACACCGGGCTCGGTACCCAGCTCATCGAGTGGGCGATCGAGGAGGCCCGGCGCCGCGACTGCGCCCTCATCCAGCTCACCTCCGACGCGAGCCGGCGCGGCGCCCACCGGTTCTACGAACGGCTCGGGTTTACCGCCAGCCACATCGGATTCAAGCGGGACCTGTGACCAGCCCGCCACCCCGCACCGGCTGCCACCCGTGGCCGGGCCCTCCCGTCAACGTCCCCCACGAAGGAGCGTCACCCCGATGAAGTCAGGCATCACCCTCGAGGACCTCGACCGCGGGGTGCGTCCCCAGGACGACCTGTTCGGCTTCGTGGCCGGCGGCTGGATCGCGCGCACCGAGATCCCCTCGGACCGGGGCCGATACGGCACCTTCGACGTGCTCCGGGAGGAGGCGGAGGCCAACCTGCGCGAGTTGCTCGAGGAGGCGGGCGGCGACCAGCCGCCGGAGGACCTCACCGACGCGGGGAGCAAGGCGGCCGACCTGTACGCGTCGTTCATGGACGAGCCGCGCGTCGACGGGCTCGGCGTGACACCGCTCCGGCCGGACCTCGAGGCCATCGACGCGGTCACGGACGCATCCGACCTGCTGCGGCTGATGGGACGGCTCCAGCGGGACGGCGTCGGCGGCGCCGTGATCCCCTACGTCAACACCGACGCCCGCGCCTCCGACCGCTACATCGTCTACCTCGAGCAGGCCGGTCTCGGGCTCCCCGACGAGTCCTACTACCGGGAGGAGCAGCACGAGGAGGTGCGCACGGCATACGTGCCGCACGTCGCCCGGATGCTGGGGCACCTCGGGGTCGCCGAGCCCGAGGCCGCGGCCGAGCGGGTCATGGCGCTCGAGACGCGGCTGGCCGCGGCGCACTGGGACAACGTGGCGACCCGGGACGCGGTCAAGACCTACACCAAGGTCGACGCGGCCGGGCTGCGCGAGCTGGCGCCGCAGGTGGACTGGGACGCCTGGCGGGAGGGCCTGGGCGTGCCGGCCGAGAGTCTCGCCGAGGTCGTCGTGCGCGAGCCGAGCTTCCTCACCGGGTGGTCCGAGACGCTGCAGGAGATCGCCCTAGACGACTGGCGAATGTGGTTGCGGTGGCAGCTCGTTCACGCCCATGCCCCCTACCTGTCCGGGGACCTGGTGGCCGAGGACTTCGAGTTCTACGGGCGGACGCTGACCGGCGCCACCCAGCTGCGGGAGCGCTGGAAGCGCGGCGTCGGCCTGGTCGAGCAGGCCGCGGGCGAGGCGGCCGGCCAGCTGTATGTCGAGCGCTACTTCCCGCCCGAGGCGAAGGCCAGGATGCTCACGCTGGTCGACAACCTGGTGGCGGCCTACCGCAGCCACATCGCGGCGCTGCCGTGGATGGGTGAGAAGACCCGGTCGCGGGCGCTGGAGAAGCTCGAGGCGTTCACACCGAAGATCGGCTATCCGGACCGGTGGCGCGACTACTCGGCGCTCGAGGTGGATCGGGAGGACCTGCTCGGCAACGTCCGCCGGGCGAGCGCCTTCGAGGTCGACCGTGACTTCGGCAAGCTCGGCAAGCCGATCGACCGCGACGAGTGGTTCATGTCGCCGCAGACGGTCAACGCCTACTACAACCCGGGCATGAACGAGATCGTCTTCCC
>CAYRLV010000498.1:0-2905 GCA_964425155.1 uncultured Ornithinicoccus sp.
GTCGCGACATACGCCTCGATCTCCGCGTCCGACAGGTCGGCGAAGTGCACGGTGGTCGAGGCGACCGCGCCGAGCGTCGCGCCGGTGCCGCCGTCCTCCGGGTCGCGCGGGTCGATGACCCAGTGACCGCTGTGCAGCACCCCGGACCGCCCGCGCATCCGCCGCCACCGCGCGATCGCCTCGGCGGCGTCGGCCGGCTTGCCGTGCATCTCGCCGTCCAGCTCGAGCACCGAGTCGCACCCCAGCACCAGCGACTCGGCTGGTGCGTCGGTCGGAGTCTCGCCGGTCGAGAGCGCCGTCGACACCGCCTCGCACTTGGCCCGCGCCAGCAGCAGCGCGACGTCCTCCGGCGCCAGTTCGCCGAGGCGGGTGGTCGCCTCGGCCACGACGGCGTCCTCGTCGACTCCCGAGACCAGCACGTATGGCGTGACCCCCGCCGCGTGCAGCGTCGCCAGACGAGCCGGTGACGAGGAGGCGAGGACGAGGGAGACGGTAGTCGGGTGCGGCACGCGGCCGAGGGTATCGCCCGGGCCGGGCGGGCGAAGTTCACGGGCCCGCGGATCTGGCACGCCGGGGAGCAGCCCGCGCGTGCAAAGTTCACGGGGCCGCGGAGTTGGCACGCCGGACGCCGAGTCGTCAGCCGGTGAGCTCGTCCACGAAGCACCAGCGCCACGCCTCACCGGGCTCGAAGCTGCGGATCACCGGGTGGCCCGTCTCCCGGTAGTGGCGGCGCGAGTGCTGGCCCTCGGACGAGTCGCAGCAGCCGACGTTGCCGCACCCGAGGCACAACCGCAGGTGCACGGTGCGGGTGCCCTCGCGCTCGCAGTCGGGGCAGCCGTGCGGGGTGAGCGGGGTGGTGTGCGGGTCGGCCTCGCGCAGGTGCTCGCACTCGCCCTGGTCGAGGGTGGCGTGCAGGGTCGCCGCGTCCAGGTCGCGGGTGCGGGCCTCGACGTGGTCGAGCATCGACTCCTCCAGGTCGAGCGCGCTCATGACGTGGTTGAGCACCTCGTGGTCGGCCGCGCCCGAGTCGCGGATCCGCAGCACGCACTCCCGCTCGGCCCGCAGCATCGCCAGCCTGGCCCGCCGGTAGGACTCGCCCGGGGTCTCGTCCTCGTGCTCGGATCCGAGACGCTCCCAGACCACGTTCGTGCGGCGCAGCGACCTCTCCCGCAACGTGCGGGCCGTGTCGTCGTCGATCGAGGGTGCCAGCTCATCGAGGACCTCCAGTCCGGCGGAGACCGCGGACTGGAGCACGGTGGCCTCCTGCAGGGCGTCCTCGCGCGGGTCCGGCCCGCGGACGTGCAACCGCCGGGCCAGCCATGGCAGCGTCGAGCCCTGCAACAACAGTGTCCCTGCGGTCACCACCATCGCGATCAGCACCAGGACGTCCCGCTGCTCGGTCTCCGACGGCAGGATGAACGCGGCAGCCAGGGTGACCACACCCCGCATACCGGCCCAGGACACGACGGCGGCGCTGGTCCAGGGGCCGGCTCCGCCTGCACTCTCGTCCGCGCGGCGCAGCACCAGCCCGCGCAGGGGGAAGATCCAGGCCGGCCGCAGCAGGATCGTGGTGGCGAGCACGGCCGCGGAGGCGCCGATGATCGTGCTCCAGGGGATGTGCGAGTCACCCAGGTCGGTGAGGATGGCCCGCATCTGCAGGCCGATGAGCAGGAAGACCACGTTCTCCAGCAGGAACTGGATGCTGCCCCAGTTGATCTTGGCGGCCACCCGGGCCGAGGCGCTCTGGATGTCGGTCGACCGGTGCGCCAGCATCAGCCCGGCCACGACCACCGCCAGCACGCCCGAGGCGTGGATCGGCTCGGCGGCGAGGTAGGCCGCGAACGGGGTGATGAAGGAGACCGCGGTGTCCGTGGCGGTGTGGGTGATCCGGCGGCGGATCACCCCCACCACCAGCGCAGTGACCAGGCCGACGACGAGCCCGCCGACGGCGGACAGCGCGAAACCGCCCACCACCGACCAGAAGCTGAACGCGCCGTCGATGGCGAGCATCGCCGTGCGCACCAGCACCAGGGCGGTGGCGTCGTTGATCAGCGACTCGCCCTCCAGGACCGTCACGACGCGGCGCGGCAGTCCGATCCGGCGGGCGATGGCCGTCGCGGCGACCGCGTCCGGGGGAGCGACGATCGCCCCGAGCGCGAATGCCGCCGAGAACGGGATCGGCAGCACCCACCAGGCGACCAGGCCCACGCCGAGGGCGGTGACGATGACCAGCCCGACCGCGAGGAACCCGATGGCGGACTTGTTGGTGCGGAAGTCCACCAGCGAGCTCTGCATCGCGGCCGCATACAGCAGGGGCGGCAGCAGCCCGACCAGCACCAGCTCCGGGCTCAGGCGTACCTGCGGGATGAACGGCACGAACGAGGCGACCACCCCGACCACGACCAGTAACAGCGGCGCCGGCAGTCCGAACCGGCGGGCGACCGAGGCGACGGCCAGGACGGTGGCGGTCAGCGCGACCAGCGTGATGGCGACGTGCACGCCGAAATCCTGTCAGACGGTGTTGTCGCCGCGCTCGCTCAGTTCTTGACGGCGCCGGCCATCAGGCCGCCGACGAACCACCGGCCGAGGACGATGTAGACCAGCAGCGTCGGTGCCGTCACGAGCAGCGCCTCGGCCATCACCTGCGGGTAGGGGACGATCTGCGAACCGGCGATGTTGGCCAGCCGCAGGATGACCGGGCCGTTGTCCTTGCTGGACAGGAAGACCGCGAACAGATAGTCGTTCCAGATCGAGGTGAACTGCCAGATCATCGTGACGACGAAGCCGGGCACCGACAGCGGCAGGATCAGCGAGCGGAAGGTGCGCAGCATGCCCGCGCCATCCACCCGCGACGCCTCGATCAGCTCGACGGGGATCGTCGACTGGTAGTAGTTGCGGAAGATCA
>CAYRLV010000499.1:0-2894 GCA_964425155.1 uncultured Ornithinicoccus sp.
AGGGAACGCCGGGACGCCGCGGGACTGACACCACCTCGCCAGTATCCCGAACATACGTGTGATTGGCACGACCGTCGTTCGGCCAACTTTGCCTGCATGCCGGCGCGGCATCGGTGCCTGCCCTTGACACGCTTTCCCCGGGTCGAACCCTGCGATGCACAGTCAGCCCAACGGCACTGTCGAGGAGCACCAGCGATAGACGCAGGTACGCCTCGTCCTCGTACGGGGCGATCCGCAGCGCGCTTCCTGAACGTCGATGACGAGCTGCTCCAGCCCCTACTCAGTCCCCAGGATCCCGTTGGTCAGCCGGGCTTCCCGCTTGCGCGCTCTCGTCGCGGACCACCTCGCCGCCGAGCATGACGAACGCCACCTCCTGAAGGCTCCGGATGTCATCGAGCGGGTTGCCTGCGAGTCCGATGATATCCGCGCGCTTACCGACCTCGAGGGTGCCGAGCTCAGACTCGAGCCCCAAGGCCTCCGCACTGTTCCGGGTGCCGGCAACGATCGCTTCAGCGGGTGTCATCCCGAGAAGAACAGCCAGTTCGAATTCCTTTGCGCTGTGGTCCTGCGGGTGGGTGGGTGGACCAATCAGGTCCGTGCCCAGGGCATAGCGGACCCCGGCGTCGAGCCCCGCCTGGAAGTCAGCCCGCATTGCGTCCCAGTGGCGCTGAAAGAGGGTGACCTCCCATGGCCGATACTGCTGCTCGTCGGCGGCTTCAAGATGGAACCAGAGTTGGGACAGGGTGCTGACCAGCAGGGCGTTCTTATCGACGAGCATCGACCGTGTATCCGCGCAGATGCCGTACCCGTGCTCAATCGTGTCAACTCCCCCTGCCAGTGCTGTGCGTACCGCCTCGTCTCCTATGCAGTGGGCGCTGACCTTCACGTGGTTGAGATGCGCCTCCGCGGTCAGAGCCCGCACCTCCTCGAGGCTGTAGGATGCTCGCTGAGCAAGCGGGTCCTCGCCCCACGAGTGGTATCGGTCGGCGGGTAACCCCTTGGATAGTCCGGCCTTAATCACTTCAGACCCCCCGCGGATGCGCCGGCGGACGATCGACCTGAGGTCATCGGCGCCGTCGGCCAACATGTCCAGTTTTTGCATGTCGGAAATAGACAAGTCGACATGGTCCCAAGTCCCCCCCGTCGAGCAGATGAACTCGCCAGCAGGAACGATCCTGGGGCCAAGCAGAAGCCCTTCCCTGATCGCCCGTGTCAGGGCCGGCGTGACCGACGATCCCAGACACCTTGCGGCCGTCACGCCGGCCTCGAGCATCTTGCGACTCTCCACGGCGGCTCTCAACGCTCGGTAAGCGCGATCCTCCGACGCCAAGCCTGCCAGGGCAGTGCTGGGAACCCCGAAGAAGTGCATGTGGGCATCCACCATCCCGGGCATCACCGTGTAACCGCTCAGGTCGAGGACCTCTACGCCCGGATCCACATGTACCTGCGACCGAGGACCGATTGCCTCGATCACACCACCCGCAACATGGATCGCGACGTCATCGGCGGGGTCGGCACCCGATCCGTCGATCATGCGACGGGCAAACACGATCTTGGCGCTCGGTTGCAACGTCAGTCCATCTCCTCAACTACGAGTTGATGTTTCATATTCAGGTGAGGGGCTTGTTGATCCACTTCAGGAGGGCAGGGCGCTGCATCAACTTGTCGAACCACGCCTCTAAGGGGTTATTCCGGACCGGATCCGCATTGTCAGGCACCTCGTTGGACTGTTTGAGGTAGTAGTCGGCCGACTTGCGCCAGTAGAACTCAGAGGACGGGTTGTAGGTCTCCTTCTGCGCCTGCTGGTAGGTGCGTGGATACACGAACTTGTCGAAGACCAGCCGCAGCTGTTTGAGATCGAGGTCGGCACCCGAATGGGCGTTCATGGCGTCTCGAATGATGGGCAGGACCGCTTCCCGGTCCTCCTGGATATAGCGGTTGTACCGGTAATTCATCGCCAAGAGCTTCAAGGCAGTTGTCTCGTTGGCGTTGAGCCACTCGTTGGAGGCAGCGATGTTGCTGTACCAAAGACCGGCGGGGCCAAGGATCTCTTGGCCACCAACCAGCACAAAGTCGTCGGGGTGGTTGGTCAGCAGGTTCAGTTCTGCGGGAAGCCCTCCCATGTAGAAGTCGCCCGTTCCTCCCACTAAGGCCAGCGCCGACTTCTCGTCGTCGGCGAAGTTGAGGACGTTAACGTCATCGAGTGACATCCCGCCTTGCTCGAGCATCCCCTTCAGCAGCGGCTTGTAGTTGGCGCTGTACATCGGCCACTTGCTGCCGCGGAACTGCTGGATGGTTGCCTGCTTGGCCTTCTCAGGATCCCCAAGCTTCTTCAGGAACTCGTCGTAGGTCTTCGCCTGCCCGGACCGGCCGATGACGACGAAACCCTTGTACTGATCGGTTGTGATGAAGTTCGAGACTCCCGGGAGTGTCTCGTAGAAGGGGTAGTTGCAGACTGTGCATGTATTCGCCGTGTCCACCGAGCCGTTCGCAACTGCCTGCATGGCTGGACCGCTCTGGGTCAGCCACGTGAACTTGAGCTCCAGACCGAGCTCCTTGTCCCAGCCCAGCTCGTGTGCAACCGTCAGAAAGTGATACTCGAAGAACGGCGTCATGCCCACGCGGACGACCTTGCGCTCGGCCGATCCTTCTGCGCCCGGGCCGCTACCCCCACCACCCCCGCAGGCGCACAAGAGCATCATCAACCCACTCACGATCCCGGCCAACAATCGCCTTCGTCTCATATGCGCTGCCCTTTCGTTAAGGCCTTCTCCATCTGATAGGAGCGGGCGCCAATGTTCCCCGGTGCGTGCGGATGGAGTCTGCGATCGTGTTCCAACGGCGAATTCACCGGGCCACCACCGTCCCCACTGCGCCAACGACCTGGTGCCGTT
>CAYRLV010000500.1:0-2892 GCA_964425155.1 uncultured Ornithinicoccus sp.
CGGTCGAGTTGGGGCGCGGGCACGTCATACGGCTTGGCGTCGGCCACGATCACCAGCGACTGGGCCCGGTCTTCGCCCTCGCCCTGCAGGGCCTCGTCGTCCACCACCAGCGTCCCGTCGTCGACGTGTCCGCACGAGCGCTCCCGCCAGAACGCATCGACGCAGCGGGCGCCCCGCAGGGCGGGGCCGTGCACCACGACGCGCTCGAGTCCACCGGACAGGTGTCGCCACCGGATCTCGACCTGGTCGCCGGTGACGCGGGCTCCGCCGTCCTGCCGGTAGCGCAGCACGAAGCGGTGCCGCCCCTCCTCCAGCTGGGACGCGTGCTGGGCCGCGTAGGAGTGCCCGACCCGTTTCACCTCCAGCTGGACTCGCGACCCGTCCAGCTTCGCGGAGGCGTCGTGATACTGCGGGCGAAGGTAGACCGGGAACGGCCCCCGGTGACGATCCGGCAACCGGAAGCCGACCGGGCCCTCGGCACCGAGCGGCAGCTCCGAATCGCGGTAGGAGTCGAACGAGGTCTTCTCCGTGGCCGAGACCGATCCGGTGGGCGAGACGGTGAGCGTGGCCGTCGTCTCGAGGGGTCCCGTCGGCGGGATCGCGGCCACTCCCTGGCCACCCGCCTGGACCAGCCAGGCCAGGGCCAGCAACGGCGCCAGCAGGACCAGCCCCGTCCGCCGGACCCGTTGCCCTCGCGCGCTTCTCACGACACGCTCCGGCTGTCGAGCGGAGTGGCGCGGCCGGTCAACGGCGCTCCGTCGACCTCGACCTCCACCGATCCGAGCTGGTAGTCGTCGCCGGTGAAGTCCAGCCGCAGCGACCGCCCGTCGTCTCCGAGGGACCCGCAGGGTCGCGCGTTGCCGTCCCGGTCACCGGTCGGGTGGTAGCAGGTCGCGCGCAGCGCACGGTCACCACGCGGTCCGGTGATCACCAGCCGGGAGACCGCCACGTGGGTCCGCAGGTCGACGTCGGCCTCGGGAGGGACCACGACAGTGCTCGACCCGGTGTGGACCCCGGAGACCTGATAGGAGAGCCGGATGGCGTGCCGTCCCCGGGTCCAGGGCCCGTGCGCGGGACGGATCCGCCACTCACGACCGGTCGGGTCGTAGGTCGAGTCCAGCGGATCGCTGCTCAGCCGCAGCGGTCGGGTCGTTCCGTCGGCACCGACCTCGACGGCGTGCGGCCGGGTGGGCCAGGTCGGGTCGACGAAGCGCATGCCGCTGGAGTCCTTGCCGGCCCGGACCCGGCCGACGTAGCGGGTCACCGGCAGGTCTCCGCGGGGCCCCGCATCGAAGACGATCAGCTCGCGCACGCGCAGGTCCCCCGAGCGCTGGATGGTCACCCGGCGGGTGATCTCCCCGGGCGTGTAGGCCTCGACCGGCCAGGGGTCGTCCACCGCGGGGTTCGGCTTCGGGTCGGAACCCCCCGTCCCCGGCAGGATCCCCGCGGCGAAGCCGGCCACCAGCGCGGTGCAGAGGACGACGACCGCCCCCACCACGAGGATCACCTGTCGCCCGGGGCGCGTGCGCCCCGTCCCTCCTGCTGGCGACATCCGTGACTCCCGTGTCCTCGTCGGTCCCGTCTGCCCTGCACCGCGACCGGCAGACTGCCCCTCCGATGGCGCAGGGCGCCGTTCGGTTCCCTCCCCTCACACTTGTTGCGGCGAGAGCGGCCCGTCGACGGGCCGCTCTCGCCGCAACAAGCGGGGGTGTCGGGGTCTGGTCAGGAGGCCTTGGCGGCGGCGAAGCCCTGCTCGAGGTCGGCGAGGATGTCGTCGATGTGCTCGATGCCGACGGCGAGGCGCACCAGGCCCGGCGTCACCCCGGCGGCAAGACGGTCCTCGTCACCGCCCTGGGAGTGGGTGGTCGACGCCGGGTGGATGACCAGCGACCGCACGTCACCCATGTTGGCGACGTGGCTGTGCAGCGTCAGCCCCTCGACGAAGCTCTTGCCGGCCTCGAGGCCGCCCTTGATCTCGAAGGCCAGCACCGCGCCGGCGCCCTTGGGCGTGTATTTCTCTGCCGCTGCGTGGAATTCGCTGTCCGGCAGCGAGGCGTACGTCACCGACTCCACCTGCGGGTGATCGGCCAGGAAGCGGGCCACCCGCTGGGCGTTCTCGACGTGCCGCTCGACCCGCAGGCTGAGCGTCTCCAGCCCCTGGGCGATGAGGAAGGCGTTGAACGGCGCCGGGGCGGACCCCAGGTCGCGCAGCAGCTGGACGCGCGCCTTGAGGATGAAGGCGAGGTTGGCACCGAGCGGGCTGCCGACGCCGAGGTCGCGCGCGTAGACCAGTCCGTGGTAGCTCTCGTCCGGCTGGTTGTAGTTCGGGAAGCGCTCCGGGTCCGCGGCGAAGTCGAACGTGCCGCCGTCCACGATGGCGCCGGCGATGACCGTGCCGTGGCCGGACAGGTACTTCGTCACGGAGTGCACGACGATGTCCGCACCCCACTCCAGCGGACGCAGCAGGTACGGCGTCGCGATCGTGTTGTCCACGACCAGCGGCACGCCGACCTCATGAGCGACGCCCGCGATGTGCTCCAGGTCGAGCACCTCACCCTTGGGGTTGGCGATGGTCTCGCCGAAGAACAGCTTGGTGTTGGGTCGCACGGCCGCGCGCCAGGACTCCGGGTCGGTGGAGTCCTCCACGAAGGTCGTCTCGACGCCGAGCTTGGCCAGGCTGTACTTGAGCAGGTTCAACGTCCCGCCGTAGAGGTTCGGGCTGGCCACGATGTGGTCCCCCGCCTCCGCGATGTTGAGGATCGCGAACGTCGTGGCGGACTGACCGGACGACAGCAAGAGGGCGCCGACGCCGCCCTCGAGGCTCGCGATGCGCTTCTCCACGACGTCGGTCGTGGGGTTCTGCAGCCGGGTGTAGATGTTGCCGAACTCCTT
>CAYRLV010000501.1:0-2892 GCA_964425155.1 uncultured Ornithinicoccus sp.
ATCGTCGTGATCCCGATGGCAAGGATCGTGTTGCGAAGCGAGGGTCCGATGGCGGCCACAATCGCGAGGGCGAGCAGAATGGCCGGGAATGCCAGCAGCACGTCGAACAGCCGGCCGATGAGGTTGTCGAGCCAGGAGCCGAAGAAGCCGGCGATCAGCCCGAGAACGCTACCGATGCCGGCGCCCAGGGCCACGGCCAGCACGCCGGCCAAGAGGGACACTCGCGAGCCGTAGATCAAGCGGCTGAGCAGGTCGCGTCCGAACTTGTCGGTGCCGAGCACGTGACCCTGGGTGCCAGGCTCGGACAACCGCTCCAGCAGTTGCTGAGCGTTGGGGTCCTGGGGTGCGAGTACCGGAGCTGCCACCGCCATGACGGTCACGGCGGCAACCAGCAGTGCGCCGAGCCACAGCGGTGCCCGGCGACCGACTCGGCGCAGGAGACCGGCCGGGCGGACGGAAGTGCCCGGGTCTGCCAGGGGGTCCTGGGCTGTCATCGAGGCCATCTGCGCCTCACGCTCTCTTCACGCGTGGATCGAGCACCATGTAGGTCAGGTCCACCACGATGTTGACCGCGATGAACGCGATTGCGATCACGAAAGTGACTCCCTGGATGACCGGATAGTTGCGCGCCAGGATTGAGTCGAGCAGGAGCTTGCCGAGGCCGGGACGTGCGAACACCGTCTCCATCACGATGGTGCCACCGAGCAGGTGGCCGAAGTTGAGGCCGACAACCGTCAGGATCGGAATGGCCGCGTTGCGCAGCGCATGCTTGAGGATCGTCAGTCGCTCGCTGACGCCCTTCGCCCGAGCCGTGCGAATGTAGTCCTCGCCCAAGACTTCCAGCATGCTCGACCGGGTCATCCGCGCGACGAGGGCCATCCCGTAGATACCCAGCGCCACGGCCGGAAGGACGAGCGCTCGGGCCACCGACAGTGGATCCCCGGCGTCCCCGGCCCCGATGCTCGGAAACCACCCAAGACGGACCGCGAAGGCCAGCGACAGCAACAGTCCCACCCAGAAGGACGGCGCGGCGACGCCCCCGATGCTGACCACGAGGCTGGCGAAGTCCGCCGCCTTGCCGCGGTGCGTCGCCGCGATGATGCCCAGGGGCACGCCCAGGATCACCGAGAGTACGACTCCTGCGAGCGCGAGTTCGACGGTCCAGGGCAGCCGAGCGAGGATCTCACCCAGCACCGATTGGCGCGAGGAGATCGACTGGCCGAGGTCCCCGGTCGCGTAGCGCGCGATGAAATCGACGAACTGTCGCCACAGCGGCTCGTCGAGCCCCAGCTCGTGACGCGTCCGGGCGACTTGCTGGGCAGTAGCTTGGTCCCCGAGCATGGCGCTGACCGGGTCACCGGGAATCAGATGGACGACCAGGAAGACCACCACCATGACTCCGAAGATGGTCGGGACCGCCGCGGCGACCCGGCCCAACGCCAGCCGACCCATGCCTGCTCAGCCGTCCGTCACCGAGACGTTGTCCAGCCTGAGGCTGCGCAGCGGGTCGGCGACAAAGCCCTTGACCCGGTCGCTCATGGCGAAGATGAACTTCTCGTGGTCGATGTAGTAGTAGTAGTAGCCGTCGGCGACCTTCTGCTGCACCTTCTTGAACAGCACGTCGCGGCGCTGCTCGTCCATCGTCGAGGTCGCCTCGTCGAGCCACTTGTCGATCTGGGGGTCCTTGATCCGTGCCCAGTTGTTCGCAGGGATACCCGAGGAGTGGAACCAGGTGTAGAGCACGCGATCCGGTGCGGGCTCCTGACCACGCGACAGGGTGAACATCGTCAGCCCCTTCTTGCTCTCGAGCTGGTCCAGGAAGGTCTGCGACTCGACGACAGTGATCTTGGCCTGGATCCCCACCTTGGCCAGGTCCTGCTGGATCACGGTGGCGGGTTCGGTGAATCGGTCGATGTTGGGCACGGTGAAGGTGAACGAGAAGCCGTTCGGGTAGCCCGCCTCGGCGAGCAGCTTCTTCGCCTTCTCGGGGTCGTAGGGGAAGTCCGTGATGCCCTTGGCCACGTGGTGCACGTCGGGGGCAAGGATCTGGTTTGCCGGCACGGAGATGCCCTTGAACAGGCCGTCCAGGATCGCCTTGCGGTTGATGGCGTAGGTGACGGCCTGGCGGACCTTGAGTTTGTCGAACGGCGGCTGGTCCGACCTCATCCCGACGAAGCGTGTGATCAGACCGGGCTTCTCCGCGATCTGGAACTGGTCGCTGTTCTTGTACTTCTGGTACTTGTCGGGATCCGTCACCTGGATCATGTCCAGGTCGCCCGCCTCGAACGCGTTGTACATCGTGGTCGGGTCGGGCACCGGCTTGTAGATCACCTCGCTCAGCTTGGGCTTGTCCTTGCCCCAGTACTGCTTGAACGGCTTGAGGACCGTCTCCTGTCCGGCTTGCCAGTGGTCGAACTGGTACGGTCCGGTGCCGATCGGATCCTTGGCGAATGCCTTGGCCCCCTTCTCCTTGACCGCCTTGGCGCTGACGATGCCGCAGTACCAGCTCGCCAGCTTGTCCAGGAACGCCGGGTCGGGCGGGTCGAGCGTGAACACGACCTTGTAATCACCGTCCGCCTTGACGCTCTTGAGGTTCTTCATCAGGGACGCGTTCGGGGAGGCGAGCTTCGGGTCGATCAAGCGCTCGAAGGTGAACACGACGTCCTTCGACGTGAACTCGCCATAGCCCTTCGGGAACTTCACCCCCTTGCGGAGGGTGAACGTCCACGTGGTGCCGGACTTGTTGTGCGACCACTTGGTCGCCAGGCCAGGCACCACGTCCGTCCCTCCAAGCTCGTACTGCACCAGGCCCTGGTAGATGTTGGACGAGATCTGTTTGTCCCCGACCGAGGTGAGCACCTGCGGGTCGAGTGTGTCCAGCTCGTACTGTTG
>CAYRLV010000502.1:0-2890 GCA_964425155.1 uncultured Ornithinicoccus sp.
CAGTTCGGCATCACGCACCACGCGAACGGGCTCCGGATGCTCCATCAGGCCACATTAGCTCCTACCACCTCGCCGCTGGCCGAAGCACTACCCCCTGCCGTGGCGATATGACGACGAAGGCGCCCTTCGCCTGTTGCCGAGGACTCTCATCGCTCCGGCAGATATCCGATGCGCCAGTGAGGCAGGGTGCTGTGCCTCGGGCTCCGCGGCAGGGATGCCTCGCGCCCACTTCATCGGCTTTGCTGATGAGCGGGACTTGCGCCATCAGTTCTGGTCGAGACGGGCGTGGCGGGCCCGGTCGGCGCTGTATCGATCCGGCACGGGGCGACGGAGCGAAGTGGCTCTCCCGCGGGAAACCGGTTGCCTTGACCCGGCGTTCGGAACCGCGGCGGGCGTCATCGTCGCACTCGGCCATCAGCAGCTCGGCGACGAACGCGGGATCAGGTCGTGGAGTCGGCGGCAAGGATCCGTTCCAGTAGGCCGGGATACCGGCTTTCCAGATCTTCGTCTCGCAGCGACGTCCAGCGCCGGTTGCCGTCCTCCCGCTGCCGGATGAGGCCAGCCTCTCGCAATACTCGGAAGTGGTGGGTGAGGGTCGACGGGGCAACCTGCACCGGGAACGTGCCGCACGCCCGCTCGGCGCTCGCCGCCAGTGTCTGCACGATCGTCATCCTGGTCGGGTCGGACAAGGCATGGAGCACGTCCAGCAGCTCAATCTGTTCACGTCCGGGGTGGTACAGCGGCGCCGCCCGGTGGGGTCGCGGCATGAATCCTGGCTCCTTCGGTTGGCGTCACGTCGAAAACAGTCTATCGTCCTATTCGACATACTACGAACATCGAATAGGATTCGCATGCACGCTCTGCAGATCGACTCACCGGCCCCCGATTCAACAACGACACACGTAATCCAGACCGATGAACCTTCACCCGGGCCGGGGCAAGTCGCGATCGACGTCGCCTACGCCGGCATCAATTTCATGGACATCATGGCGCGCCGCGGCGATCCGGGTTACGCCCCGCGCGGGTGGCCCCTGGCGCCCGGCTTGGAGGTGGCCGGCACGGTGCGGGCGCTTGGACCTGGCGTGTCCAACATCGAGGTCGGGGATCGCATCGCGGCTCAGGTCGACGGTGGGGGACTGGCCGAAGTGGTGCTCGCTGACAGCGCCATGGTGGCTCCTGTGCCGACCGGCCTTGGCCTGGAGGTGGCGGCTGCGGCGCCGCTGATGCTGGCAACCGCCGTCCTGTTGCTACGCGACAGTGCCCAGTTGCGCGCGGACGACCGCTTATTCATGCATGCGGCCAGCGGTGGGGTGGGCTCCGTTGTCCCTCAGGTTGCCGCCGCTCTCGGCGCTGGAGTTCGGGTCGGCACGGTCGCCAGCTCCGCCAACGTTCACGCGGCCGAGATCGCCGGATGGGATCACGTCGTTCTTCAGGACGACACCCTCGAACCTGCAGCACTACGGGCATCAGACGGGGGCTTTGACGTCATTCTCGACCCGACCGGGACCACTTCGCTCGACCTCGACATGACCCTGGCCGCACCCGGCGCCCGGATCGTGCTGTTCGGAAACGCGACCGGTGGCGCACCAGAGTCACTGCCACCGTTCGGGCGCCTCTTGGGCGGCAACATCGGCCTCCTCGGGTTCAGCATCACCGCTTTGCGCCGCACCAACCCCTCTCGTGTCACGGATGCACTCACCACCGGACTCACCATGCTCGAGCAGGGCCTAGTGCGACCACCCGTGACCGTGATCGAGTCCCTCGAGCAGGTCGGTGACGTCCATGACCTGCTCGCCAACCGTTCCGGCACTGGGAAGTACGTCGTCCGGGTCAGGGACTCATCCCGCGTCCCACGCGGAATGACGCAGTCCCCCATCACGGCCCTTTGATGGCGATCGACGCGCAGCCACACCGCAAGTGGGCCAGCTGCCACGCAGGCAGATTCGTCGCATGGACCTGTCACCAGAGAGGCGCGCTGCTGCGGGCGCACTTCGCGTCGGCGAAGGGGTTGTGCTCCAACCACCAGGAATGACGGCATGGCGCGGTTCCGGCTGCTGTGGGTGCCCACTGCTCCACCAGTTGGTGGCTTTGCGTGTCCTGAACGACACCTACCGCGAGACTGGCCGGCTCGGTATTGAGATCGACGGTGCCACTGCTGAAGCTGACGGCTGCTTCGACGGCGAGTCGCGCTCACCGGGGCTGCCAAGGCAGCGAAGTGACACAGCATCTACTCGGCGTGAGTAGCGCTGCTGCGGCGCACGCCTGCACCGGGGACTCAACCGACGACCGGGTCAGTCGCCCAGGTCAAGGCACAGGATGATCTCGCCGTCAGGGTCGACGTCTCCGCGGGGAACGAATCCGAGTCGGGCGTAGAAGCCGGCCGGGCTCCCGTCGCCAGGCGCATAGCTGGTAAGCAGCTCGGTCCCCCCTTGCCCGCGCACGAGTTCCACGACTTGGTGCACGACTTCTTGGCCGTAGCCGAGCCGTTGGTGGCGAGAGTTTATGAGTAGCCTCCACAGGAACCATGGCCCGTTGATGTGCGGTGGCTGCGGCCGCACGTCCCAGCTCAACATGACGAACCCGACGGGTCGCTCGTCGGCGTAGACGGCTCGATACCATGGGTTCCCCTCGGGGTGAGCGGCCGCCTCGGCAATCGAGTTCGCGACGGAGCTGACGAACCGCTCTTGATCCGGGGTGGTGCGCAACTCGAGAACAGAGTCGACGTTGGCGTCGGTGAGCTCGCGCAGGGTGACGGTCACAACCGACACACTAATTCGCTGATCTGGTATTCCCGTCCCGAGCCGTCCGGCATGCGGCTGGTATGACGCGTGCACTCGCGGCTACTTGACGATTGTCGGCAGGACCGGTGTCCGGCCGGACTCGGTCCAGG
>CAYRLV010000503.1:0-2884 GCA_964425155.1 uncultured Ornithinicoccus sp.
ACCGAGCAGATCGAGCGCTGCCGCACCGTTGACGTGCGGCAGGGCGAGGTGCCGCGGCACGGCCGGATCCTCAAGACCCTGGGGGCGAATCGCGACCTGATGCTCGCCGTCTACGCCGAACCCGTCGTCACCGGCACCATCGCCGTCGGCGACACGATCCAGCTCCGCTGACCCGGTGGGAGGCGGGTGGAGGAGGGGACGCCCGGCCGCGTGGTGAGCACCCGCCATACCCTCTGCTTGTGGGCAGTGGTTGTGGGATCCGAGGTTGTTTCCTCGCGCCAGATCCAACAACCATTCCCAACGAGTGGGCAGGGGAGTGGGCCTACGGTGGTGGGCGGACGACTGGCAACCCCGCGTATGACGTGTGCTCGCCTCGACGCGTATGACGCGTAGGGCGTGAGCGCACCTCGACAACGGACTTGACCCTCACGCGGCGTGAGGCGACACGGTAGGGACATGACCGCGATGGCACAGGTGAGCAGAAGGACCGACGAGCTGCTGACGGTGGGTCAGGTGGCCGAGCGTTTCGGCGTGACGGTGCGCACGTTGCACCACTACGACGAGATCGGGCTGCTGCGACCCAGCGAACGCAGCCACGCCGGCTACCGGCTCTACACCGACGCCGACCTCACGCGCCTGCAGCACGTGGTGGTCTACCGGCGGCTCGGGTTCGCGCTGGAGGAGATCGCACCTCTGCTCGACGACCCGGACGTCGACGTCACCGAGCACCTGCGCCGTCAACGCGCAGCGGTCATGTCCCGGCTGGACGAGATGCGCGGTCTCGTGACGGCCCTCGACCGAGCACTGGAGAGAGAGATGAGTGGGGTCAACCTGACCAAACAGGAGCAGCGGGAGCTGTTCGGCGACGGCTTCAACGACGACTACCAGCGGGAGGCCCAGCAGCGCTGGGGTGACACCGACGCGTGGAAGCAGTCGCAGGCCCGGACCTCGAAGTACACCAAGGAGGACTGGGTCAAGATCAAGGAGGAGACCGAGGCGAGCAACGCCGCCTTCGTCGCCGCCATGGACGCCGGCGTGCCGCCGACCAGCGAGCAGGCCATGGACGCGGCCGAGCAGGCGAGGAAGCACATCGACACGTGGTTCTACGACCTGTCGCCGGAGTTCCACACCTGCCTGGCCGACATGTACGTGAGCGACGAGCGCTTCCGCAAGACCTACGAGGACCAGCGGGAGGGCCTGGCGCAGTACGTGCACGACGCGATCCACGCCAACGCCCGCCGGGCCACCGGCGCCGGCAGCGAGGCGGAGTAGCCGACCCGTGCTCAGCTCAGGCCGCTCCCGGGAGACCGGTGAGCGGCCTGAGCTGAGCAAACCGGCCGGAGGTGAGCACGGGCGTGCCGGCGTCAGTGACCGCGGAAGGCCTCCTCGAGCCACCAGGCCGGTTCGTCGCACGTGACCTTGGCGTCGATCAGCAGCGGGGTGTCCCTCGGCCCGGCGAGCCAGTCCCGCACCGGCCCGAGATCGGTGAGGTCCGTGACCGTCGCCCCGGTGAAGCCATGGCCACGGGCGATGGCCGCGAGGTCGGTCGGCGGGAACTGCACGGTGTCGAGCGGATCCCCGTCCGGCCCGAAGTGGTGCACCTCGGCGCCGTAGGCGTCGTCGTTGTAGACCACGACCACCATCGGCAGGCCGAGCCGCACGACGGTGTCGAGCTCGGCCGCGGCCATCATCATCCCGCCGTCACCGAGCGCGGCCACGGGCAGCCGATCCGGTTGCGCGAGAGCGGCGCCGATGGTCGTGGCGAGCCCCAGGCCGATCGACTGGTAGGCCTGCGTGAAGCAGAACCCGAGCTCGTCCGGCACGTCGAGGAACATGCTCGGGTAGCCCATGAAGTTGCCCGAGTCGACACCGATGACCCGCTGCTCCGGGAGCAAATCGTCGAGGGCGATCGTCAACGTCCGCGGGTCGATCCGTCCGTCGGCGCTCCGGTCGTCGTAGGGCACGTCGCGCCACCTCCCGGACCGTCGCAGCAGCGCGCCGGCCTGCTCGGTGCGATAGCCGTATGCCGGGTGCTCACCCTGTTCACGCAGCGCGCGTCGGACCGCGGTGGCGGTCAGGGCGACGTCGCCGAGCACGCCGAAGCTGAGTTCCCTCTGGGCACCGAGCGACTCGCGGGTGTCGTCGACCTGGACCACCGTCGCGTCCGGGCCGATCAGCCTGCCGTGCCGCATCGTCCACATGCCCAGGGCGCAGCCCCACCCGACGATGAGGTCGGCGCCCCGGATCAGCTCGGCCGCCGCTGGGGTGGCGAAGCCGCCGGAGACGTCGAGCGACCAGGGGTGGCCGCGGTAGAGGCCCTTGGCGACCGCCGAGGTCGCGAGCAGTGCCCCGCACCGGTCGGCGAGGTCCGCGACAGCCGCGGCCGCCGAGGGGGAGCGTCCGCCGCGCCCGACCACGAAGACCGGGCGCTCGGCCCGCCGGATCGCCTCGGCCAACCGGGCCGCGTCCTCCGGCGACGGCCCGGCCGGTTCCGGTGCGGACGGGAGCGAGGCCTGCGCCGCGCCCTTAGGCGCCGGCGCGCCCTGCACCTCCAGCGGCAGGTTGAGCACCACCGTGCGACGCTCGTGCAGGGCGGTCGCCGCAGCGGCCACCGCCTCGTCGACGGCGGTCTCGGCGGAGGTGATCCGGGTCGGCACCGCGCCCACGGCACGGGCCAGGGCGTCCTGGTCGACATAGAAGTTGGAGGACGGGTTGGTCGTCTCGGCAGCCAGCACCAGCAGGGGAGTCCGGCTCTTGGCCGCCTCGGTGATGCCGGTCATGGCGTTGGTCAGCCCGCAGCCCTGGTGCACGGTGAGTGCAGCCACGCCCCCGGTCATCCGGGCGTAGGCGTCGGCCATCGTGGCGGCGCCGCCCTCGTGGCGCG
>CAYRLV010000504.1:0-2852 GCA_964425155.1 uncultured Ornithinicoccus sp.
ACTCCACGGGCCGAGTGATGCGCAGATCCCTCAGGGCCGGTCGTTCGCGGGCTGAGCCCTTCCGGCCGGCCCATGGCGGCGTGATCTGCCCGCGCGGGGGGTCAGGCCCGCATACCCGGATGCTCGTCGGGCTCCAGCGCGAGGTTGTCGGCGACCCTGCTCAGCAGCGAGTCGAGTTGCCTTCGCTCGGCAGCGGTCAGGCCGGCGAAGGCACGCCGTTCGTGTCGCCCCGCCGCGTCGTAGAGCTTCTCCAGCAGGTCGTCACCCGTCTCGGTGAGGTAGAGGCACCGGACGCGCCGGTCGGCAGGATCCGGACGGCGTTCCACCAGGCCCTGTTCCTCGAGGTCGTCCAGCAACGCCACGAGCCGGCTCGGCGGGATGTGCAGCGCCTCGCTGAGGGCTCGCTGGGACTGGCCCTCCCGCTCGCCCAGCGCACGCATGGTCGCGAACTGCCGCGGCTGCACGCCGTAGGGTTCCAAGGCTGCGCGGAAGCTGGCCATGGTCGCGAATCCGACTGAGGCAAGGAGAAATCCGCCCTGCCGCCGGCGCGTGGGCCGGACGTTCGCGCTAGTGGTCTCGGCGAGCATGCGCAAAATGATAGACAACGGAGAATTGTTCTGCTTAGCATCATTCCGCACGGAACTATATTCCTTCGACCGTCTCGGGGTCCCCATGACCAGCCACGCACCGCAGTCACGTCCCACACCGGCACACCGTCCGCCAGGGCGGCTCCCGTGACCGGCGGTGTCCTCACGGCCGCGCCCACCCGTCGGCCGTTGAAGACGCCCCGGCACTGGACGTTGTGGCCCTTGCGGGTGGTGTCGACGATCGTCACCATCCAGGTGTTCGCCCAGGCCGCGTTGGCCGGCAGCTTCCTGTCCGGCCACTACACCGCCCTGCATGCCCACGAGATCAACGGCCTCCTGCTCGCCGGATTCGGCTGGCTGCTGCCCGTCACCGCAGTCCTCGTATGGCGTCCTGGCCGGTGGGTCGCGTGGCCGATGCTCGCCGGCCTGGTCGCCTACGGGGCGATCGTGGTGCAGATGATCCTCGGCTTCAGCCGCTCGCTGGCGGTCCACGTTCCCCTCGGCGTGCTGCTCCTCGTCGCGCTGGCCTTCCTGTGCACGTGGGCCTGGTGGCCACGACACGCAGGCGCCGCCGTGTCGCCGGTGACCCGGCCATGAGCCGCGGCGTCAGCCGTCGTGCCTTCGGCGGCTTGGTCGGGGCTGCGGCGATGACGGCTGCCGGCTTGAAGGTTGCCGGCTGGCCCGGGGCGCTGGGCACGGCTCAGCCCGGGCATCTGCTGCGCAGCGAGACGCCACTGCCCCCGCCCTTCCGACAGCCGTTCGTCGTGCCACCCGAGGCCACGCCGGTGGGCACCGAGAACGGGGCCGACCGCTACGAGATCACTCAGCGGGTGACGACGCACGAGATCCTGCCCGGCAGGCGGACCCAGTTGTGGACCTACGAGGGGTCCTTCCCCGGGCCGACCTTCCGGGTCCGGTCCGGCCGGCCCATCACGGTGCACCACCGCAACGAGTTGCCGAGTCCCGTCGTGGTGCACCTGCACGGTGGGCACACGCCGCACGAGTCCGACGGCTATCCGACCGATCTCGTGCTTCCGGCCGGGACGAAGGATCGGGATGCCTGGATGCGGATGCCCGACATGCCGATGGACCCGAGGGCCGCCGTGACCACCGGCGCGCGTTCCTACACGTATCCACTCGGCCAACGCGGCATGACGCTCTGGTACCACGACCACCGCATGGGTTTCACCGGCGCGTCGGTCTGGCGGGGCCTGGCCGGCTTCCTCATCGTGGAGGACGACGAGGAAGCCCAGCTCGGTCTGCCCGGCGGGGACCGGGACGTGCCGCTGATGATCTGCGACCGCGCCTTCGCCGCTGACGGATCGCTGCACTACCCGCTCGACCATCCGCAGGCGGACACGCGGCCGGGCGGGATGCCGGGGGTGGAGTCGGAGTTCATGAACGGCGTCCTAGGCGATGTCATCCTGGTCAATGGCGTGCCCTGGCCCCGGATGGAGGTGCGCGGGGCGCGCTACAGGCTGCGAATCCTGAACGCTTCCAACGCTCGTGCCTATCGGGTCGCCCTTGATCCTCCGCCGCCCGGAGGCTCGGGCCTGGTCCAGGTGGGCTCCGACGGTGGTCTCCTCGAGAGGCCGGTGCGGCACGACCGGATCGACGTCTCACCCGCCGAACGCTTCGACGTCGTCGTCGACTTCGGCCGCTATCGTCCGGGCACCAGGGTCCAGCTCGTCAACGAGCTCGGTTCCGGTGGCACCCGCCGGGTGATGCAGTTCGTGGTCGGCAGCAAGGTGCGCGACGAGTCCCGCGTGCCGAAGCGGTTGTCCACCATCGAGCCGCTCGATCCCGAGCGCGCGGTCGTGCACCGTCGCTTCCAGTTCCGACAAGGGCCCGGGGGTGCGTGGTTGATCAACGGTCATGAGTTCGACCCGAGGGATGCCGCGGCCAGACCCCGGCTCGGGCAGCTCGAGACCTGGCAGCTGGTCAGCGACTTCTCCCACCCGGTCCACTTGCACCTCAACCCGTTCCAGGTGCTGCACCGCAACGTCGGAGGTCCGGGGGACTACGACGAAGGCTGGAAGGACACGGTCTCGCTCCGCCCCGCGGAGACGGTCGAGATCGCCGTGCGCTTCACGGACTACGCCGGCCGGTACGTCTTCCACTGCCACAACCTGGAGCACGAGGACATGGCGATGATGGCCAACTTCGTGACGGGGTGAGGTCGGCGGGCGCCCCTGGTCACGTGGGGGAGGCGGCCTCAGCGTGTCGCCTCGCTGAACCGCTGTGCCCAGTCGGCCAGGACGTCGC
>CAYRLV010000505.1:0-2843 GCA_964425155.1 uncultured Ornithinicoccus sp.
CGCCGAGCGCGGCGTCCTCGTCGAGGTCCTCGATGTTCTCGAAGTCGACCGGCTCCCCGGCGACCTTGATCGGCTGCAGCTCGGCCAGCGAGGTGCGGCCCTCGGCGTGCCGCTTGAGGAAGATGTTGAAGAACGCCAGGAACCGGTGCCACGCCACGCCCATCGTGGGCCAGCGGGCGATGGTGATCATCCACACCATCGAGATCACGATCTTGACCACCGCCACCACGGCGATCGCGTTCTCCAGCCCACCGATCGACAGGCCCCCGAACGCCTTGCCCAGGAACGCGGTCAGCGGGAAGTGCCACCCGCTGGCGTAGTCCTCACCGGACGCCTGCCCCAGCGCGTACTCCAGCCCGCGCAGCAGCAGGATGCAGATGACCACCCCGAGGATGACCAGCTCGACGAAGTAGGCCTGCCAGAACGTCGACCCGAAGAACCGTGACCCGCGCTCCAGTCGCCGCGGGTGGCTGCGCTGCCGGATCGTCATCAACACCACGATGCCCACGAACGACAGCCACGCGATCACCTCGGTGATCCACTCGAACGGCACGAACCGCCCGATCAGCGGCAACGCGAAGTGCGGGTCGAACAACTGCCCGTAGGCCGTCAGCAGCGTGAAGAACAACAACCCGAACGACACCATCACGAACCAGTGCGCCGCGGCCACCAGTGGCAGCCGCGCCATCCGGGTGTGCCCGAGGAACTCCCGCACCAACGTGACCGCACGCGTGCCCTTGTCGTCGGTGCGCCCCCGATCCGGCTGACCCAACCGGAAGACGCCGATCATCCCGCTGATGGTCTGCACGAACAGCGCGACGGCGACGACGGTGATGCCCAGGCCGATGACCAAGGCGATGATCTGTACGGCTGACATGGCCGGGAGTCTACGGACGACCGGTGCGGGCGTCGCCCCGGGAGGCACGGATCGGGGTGGCTGTGACGCGTCTCGCTCCGCGAGCGCCGCCTCGCACCACAGGCGACATAACCTAGCCTTGGAATAGACATAACGCGGTGAAGGTTGCCGCAGGAGACCAGATCGCCCCGAGCCAAGGTGGTACCCACGCATGCCCATCCACGACGACATCACCAGCACCGTCGGACGCACCCCCCTCGTCCGGCTGAACCGCATCACGGAGGGGGCCGGCGCCACGGTGGCGGCCAAGCTCGAGTCGTTCAACCCGGCCGGCAGCGTCAAGGACCGGATCGGGGTCTCCATCGTCGACGCCGCCGAGGAGTCGGGGGAGCTCAAGGAGGGTGGCACCATCGTCGAGGCCACCAGCGGCAACACCGGCATCGCGCTCGCACTGGTCGGCGCCGCCCGTGGGTATGACGTGGTGCTGGCCATGCCGGACACCATGAGCCAGGAGCGACGCGCCCTGCTCCAGGCGTACGGCGCCGAGCTCGTCCTCACGCCGGGCTCCGAGGGGATGTCAGGGGCCGTGGCCAAGGCCGAGGAGGTCGCGCAGGAGCGCGGCGGGGTGCTCGCACGGCAGTTCGCCAACCCGGCCAACGTCAAGGTGCACCGCGAGACCACGGCCGAGGAGATCTGGAAGGACACCGACGGCGGGGTGGACATCCTCGTCGCCGGCGTCGGCACCGGCGGCACCGTGACCGGGGTCGGCCAGGTGCTCAAGGAGCGCAAGCCCGGCGTGACGGTCGTCGCCGTCGAGCCGGCCGAGTCGGCGATCCTGTCCGGACAGCCCGCCGGCCCGCACAAGATCCAGGGTCTCGGCGCCAACTTCGTGCCCGAGATCCTCGACCGCGAGGTCATCGACGAGGTGCTGCCCGTCGACGCGGAGACGTCGGTGAGCTATGCCCGCCGCGCCGCCACGGACGAGGGCCTGTTCGTCGGGATCTCCTCCGGCGCGGCGCTCGCGGCCGCCGACCAGGTGGCCCGCCGCCCCGAGAACGCCGGCAAGACGGTGGTCGTGGTGCTGCCCGACTTCGGTGAGCGCTACCTGTCCACCATCCTGTTCGCCGACCAGGGCTGACGCCGGTCCGGTGCCGATGATGCCTCGCCTGCCCGCCTCCTCCGCGTCCGCCGTGTCCTCCGTCTCCTCCGGAGCCGGCCGCCGCTCCCGGTATGCCGCGCTGGGCACCCTCGCGCGCGGGTTCCGCGAGGACGTGGACGCGGCGGTCCGGCGCGACCCGGCCACGACCTCACGGGTGGAGATGGCGTTGGCCTCGTCGGGGCTGCACGCCGTGTGGGCCCACCGCGTCGCGCACCGGATCTGGAACCTCCCGGGAGGCCGGCTGCCGGCGCGGCTGCTGTCCCAGCTCACCCGCTCGATCACCGGGGTGGAGATCCATCCGGGTGCTCGCCTCGGCAAGCGGCTGTTCATCGACCACGGCATGGGCGTGGTCATCGGGGAGACCGCCGAGGTGGGCGACGACGTGATGCTCTACCACGGCGTGACGCTGGGCGGCCGCTCGATGCAGCGGGTCAAGCGGCACCCCACCGTCGGCGACCGGGTCACCATCGGGGCCGGCGCCCGGGTGCTCGGGCCGGTGTTCATCGGCGAGGACGCGCAGATCGGGGCGAACGCGGTCGTCGTCAGGGACATCCCGGCCGGGGCGGTCGCCACGGGCATCCCGGCGCGGGTGCGCTTCCCCGACCCGGGCCAGGACCCGGCCGAGCGGATGTTCGCCGACCCCGCCATCTGGATCTGACCCGCCGGGGCCCGACCCCGTTGTCGAGAAGTGGGGGGGGGGGGGGGGGGGGGGGGGGGGGGGGGGGCCCCCCCCGCCGGGGGGGGGGGGGGCGGGGGGGGGGCCCCCCCCCCCCCCGCGGCCGTGGTCTACCGGCTGGTGTCCTTCGCGCTCATCACGGCGGTCGGCTG
>CAYRLV010000506.1:0-2833 GCA_964425155.1 uncultured Ornithinicoccus sp.
CGCGGCTGCGCGAGGAGCTGGACATCCCGGTCTTCCACGACGACCAGCACGGCACGGCCATCGTCGTGCTCGCCGCCCTGCGCAACGCGCTGCGCGTCGTGGGCAAGGAGCTCGAGGACGTGCGGCTGGTGCAAAGCGGTGCCGGTGCCGCAGGCACGGCGATCCTGCGGCTGCTCGTCGCGGCCGGCGCCAAGGACATCGTGGTCGCCGACCGCGACGGCGTCGTGTACCCCGACCGCCCGGACATCAAGGGCAACGGCGACGACAGCCTGCGCTGGATCGCGGACCACACCAACCGGGACCACCGCACCGGGACGCTCAAGGACGTCATCGAGGACGCCGACGTGTTCATCGGCGTCTCCGCCCCGCACGTGCTGGACGGCGACGACATCGCCAAGATGCGCGAGGGCGCCATCGTGTTCGCGCTCGCCAACCCCGAGCCCGAGGTCGATCCCGATGCCGCGGCCCAGCACGCCACCGTGATCGCCACCGGCCGCAGCGATTTCGCCAACCAGATCAACAACGTCCTGGTCTTCCCCGGCGTCTTCCGCGGGTTGCTCGACGCCCGGTCCAACAAGGTCACCGAGGAAGTGCTCCTCGCGGCCGCCGAGGCGCTGGCCGGCACCGTGGCGGAGGACGAGCTCAACCCGGCCTACATCATCCCCAGCGTCTTCCACCCCGACGTGTCCAAGACCGTCGCGGCCGCCGTCGTCAAGGCGGTCCGCGGCGACGACAAGGTGCCGAGCGACGCCGAGGCCGCGCAACTGCACGTATGACGCGCCGTCCCGCTCGCGGGCCGGTCCCGTCGCCGCCCGAGGGACGCCCGTGGGACCGGCACCCGGTGTGGTGTGTGCTGCTCGTGCTGGCGTTGGTCGTGCAGCTCGTCGTGCTCTACGCGCCCAGCGCTCCCGGCCCGCCGCCGCCCCGCGGGCTGGACAAGGTGGTGCACGCCGCCGTGTTCGCCGCACCCACCGCTGCCGCCCTGCTGGCCGGCCTGTCGCGCCGGGTGGTGCTGACCGTGCTGCTGGTCCATGCCCCGGTCAGCGAGCTGCTGCAGTGGGCAGTCCTGCCGCACCGGGACGGCAGCGTCTGGGACGTGGTGGCCGACGTCACAGGGGTGTTCCTCGGGCTGGCCGTCGCCGTGGTCTGGCGGCGGCTGCGGCGCTGATACCCTTGAGCCACCCCGGTGCTCGGGCGCGTGACGCGTCCGCCGCACGTGCACGAACAGCCACCGGGCAGCCGGAGGGCAACCGCTCCTCTCGGCCCGCCGGGCGAACCCGCACGAGGTTCGCCTGAGGTTCGCTCTCCTTTCGTCACCACGACGGTGTCTCGGGGCGTGCCTACCCCGAACCACCGAAGTGAGCCACGTTCAGATGAGCAAGCAACATGCCGCGAAGTCCGGTGCGCCGAAGAAGGCCCGCTGGAGCACGGCCAAGAAGGCGCGGGCCAAGGCCGGCGCGGGCAAGAAACCACACCGCGGGCAGCGGGGGTATGACGACCGGTCGCCTCGCGCAGCACGTCGCACCGACCGCCCCGCTCGCCGGGACGACCGTCCGGACCGCCGGACGGATCGCCGGACGGATCGCCCTGCCCGCGGGGACGATCCTGCGGCCCCTCGCAGCGGCCGCCCGCCGCGCCGGGACGACCGGACCGCCCGCCGCACCGACCGCGGGACGCGCCCTCGCTCGCCCGAGGCGCCGGGGCGAGAGCGCGGCCCGGTACCGGTCGCGACCGGGAAGGTCGCCGGTGACAACGGTTTCGCTGCCCTCGGCCTGCCGGCACCGCTGGTCGAACGACTGGCGCGCGACGGCATCACCACGCCGTTCCCGATCCAGGCCGCGACCATCCCGGACGCCCTGGCCGGGCGTGATGTGCTGGGCCGGGGGCAGACCGGCTCCGGCAAGACGCTGGCGTTCGGGCTGCCGACCCTGGCTCGCCTCGCGTCGGGCAACGGCGCGGTGCCGCACTGCCCGCGCGCGCTCGTGCTGGTGCCCACCCGGGAGCTGGCCATGCAGGTCAGCGACGCGCTCCGGCCGCTCGTGCACGTCCTCGGGCTGCGGCACAAGCTGGTCGCCGGAGGGATGCCCTACCAGCCGCAGCTCAGCGCGCTCGAGCGCGGCGTGGAGCTGCTCATCGCCACGCCCGGCCGGTTGAACGACCTGATCGAACGCGGCGCCGCCGACCTCTCCCGGATCGAGATCGCTGTCCTCGACGAGGCGGATCACATGGCCGAGATGGGCTTTCTGCCCGAGATCACCCGGATTCTCGACCTGATCCCCCCGGGTGGTCAGCGTCTGCTGTTCTCCGCCACGCTCGACCGCGGCGTCGACCAGGTGGTGGAGCGCTACCTGATCGACCCGGTGGTCCACTCCACCCAGGCCGCGACGGCCAGTGTCGAGACGATGGACCACCACATCCTGCTGATCGACCCGACGCACAAGAAGCCCCTGCTGGCACAGGTGGCCAGTCGGGAGGGGCGCACCGTCGTCTTCGTGCGCACCAAGCTCGGCGCCGACCGGGTCGCCGAACAGCTCAGGGAACAGGGCGTGTTCGCGGCTGCCCTGCACGGCGGCCTCGGACAGGGTGCGCGCAACCGGGTGCTCGGCGCGTTCCGGGACGGGAGCCTGCCGGTGCTCGTGGCGACCGATGTCGCGGCCCGCGGCATCCACGTCGACGACGTCAGTGTCGTGCTGCAGGCCGACCCGCCGGCGGACCACAAGGACTACCTGCACCGTTCCGGCCGCACGGCGAGGGCGGGCGACCGCGGGACCGTGGTGACCCTGGCACTTCCGCACCAGCGTCGCGGCATGGAACGCATCGCCCGCGAGGCCGG
>CAYRLV010000507.1:0-2820 GCA_964425155.1 uncultured Ornithinicoccus sp.
CGCGTTCCACGTCTGGAACACCGAGGCCGACGTCGACCTGGTCGCCGAGGCACTGCACCGCCGATAGGCGTCGCCGCGACCGCGGCGAGGAACTGCGGCAAGGGGACCGGGCCAGGGGAAACGTGGTTGCCTAGGGGTATGCCGCGCCGTCGCCACCCCGCGAACCCGGCGCCGGCGCGTCCCGACCCCGAGGCCGAACCCGGTGGCCCCGCGGCGCCCGGGCCGCGCCACGGCACGGCCCTGTGTCTCTCCGGTGGCGGCTACCGCGCGGCGCTGTTCCACCTCGGGGCCGCCCGGCGGCTGAACGAGCTCGGCGTCCTCGGCCGGCTGCGCTCGATCAGCGGGGTGTCCGGGGGAGCGCTGGTCTCGGGTCTGCTGGCCGACCCGCGACTCGTCTGGCCGGACGAGAGCGGCGGAGCCGCCGAGGTGCAGGGCTTCGAGACCTGCGTGGCCGACCCCCTGCACCGGCTCGCCGCCCAGAACGTGCGCACGCCCGCGCTCCTGGCCAAGCTGTGGCCACCTCGCTGGTTCATGCCGGACAGCGGTGCGCGGGCGCTCGCGGCACGGTTCGCCACGGCGGTGCCGTGGTGGGCGACCGACCTGCGGGACAACGGCTCCGACGGACCGGCGGTGCTCACCTGCGCGACGGACGTGGCCTATGGCGTGTCGTGGGTCTTCGCCGACCCCAACGCGGTCCGACCGCGCGGCCGGGTGGGCGATGACCGGCTGGGCCACGCCGAGCCACCGCCCGGTCTGCGGATCGCCGACGCCATCGCCGCGACCTGCGCGTACCCGCCGTTCTTCGCCCCGATGGTCTTGGACGGCAACGCGATCGGGCTGACCGGCGGCGACCCCGGACACGCCGATCCGCAGGAGTACGCCGAGATCCTGGCCCACGTCGAGCTCACCGACGGCGGTGTCTACGACTCGCTCGGGGTCGAGCCGGTCTGGGCCGACCACGACACGGTGCTCGTGAGCGACGGCGGCTCGGTGTTCCGGGCGAGCAGCACCCGCACGGCATGGGGCGAGCTGCTGCGGGTGATCGGCATCGCTGCAGGGAGTGGTGAGTCGACCCGGTTGCGTTGGCTGCAGGCGCGATTCGCCCAGCAGGCACTTGCCGGTGCCACCTGGTCCTTGGACGGGGTCGTCCCGGGGCACTACCCACCCGCGACCGTCGAGCGGATCAACGCGGTCCGGACCGACCTCGACGCCTTCAGTGACGTGCTCCAGCAGGTCCTCGAGCGGCACGGCTACCTCGTCGCCGACCAGGCCGTCCGCAACTACGCGCCGCAGCTGATCCGCGTGGAGGCTCCGCTCGAACCGCCACACCCCGAGGTCGCCGACCCTGCCGTGGCGGACCGTGTCCTGCGTGGAGCCGCTCGCCGGAGGCTGCTCGGCAGGTTCTGAGCCGGTCCCGCATACTGGTCGCCATGACCGTCGTCTCCACGTCCGCCGACGAGACGTATGCCGCGCTGGTCGACCTGGTGCGCGGGGGAGACGTGCTGGTGCTCAGCGGTGCCGGCCTGTCCACCGAGTCGGGCATCCCGGACTACCGCGGCCCCGAAGGCATCCGACGGGTGACCCCCATGACCTACGGTGATTTCGTCGGTTCGGCCGAGGCCCGACAACGTTACTGGGCACGGGGATTCATGGGTTGGGACCGCTTCCGGGCGGCTCGGCCGAACGCCGGCCACCGCGCGGTCGCGGAGCTCGAGCGGCGGGGGCTGACCCGGGGCATCATCACGCAGAACGTCGACGAGCTGCACCAGCGGGCGGGTGCGCGCGACGTGATCGAACTGCACGGCACCCTCGACCGGGTGCGCTGCCTGACCTGCGGCGAGACCTACCGGCGCGACGACGTGCAGGCGTGGCTGGACGAGGCCAACCCCGGGTTCAAGGCGGACACCGGCAGGATCCGGCCGGACGGCGACGTCGACATCCCCGACGAGGCCGTCGCCGCGTTCCGAGCGCCGCGCTGCCTCGTGTGCGGGGCGGACACGCTCAAACCGGATGTGGTCTTCTTCGGTGAGTCCGTGCCGAAACCGTTGGTGCAGCAATGCTTTGACCTGGTCGAGGCGTCGTCGGCGCTGCTGGTGCTGGGGTCGTCGCTGGCCGTGATGTCCGGCTACCGGTTCGTCCGCCGGGCGGACAAGCTGGGCCTTCCGGTGGCCATCGTCACCCGTGGGTGGAGCCGGGGAGACGGCGAGGCGACGCTTCGCCTGGACGCCCCGCTGGGGGAGACGCTCACCCGCCTGGTCGCCGACCTCTGAGCGGGCGCCATACGCCAGGGTCGTCTCAGACGCGGCGGAGGACCGCGGTGACCTTGCCGAGGATGGTGGCGTGGTCGCCGTCGATCGGGTCGTAGGCGTCGTTGTGGGGGAGCAGCCAGACGTGGCCCTTGGTGCGCTTGAACGTCTTGACCGTGGCCTCGTTGTCGAGCATCGCCGCGACGATCTCGCCGTTGTCGGCGGTCGGCTGCTGGCGGACGACCACCCAGTCGCCGTCGCAGATCGCGGCGTCGACCATCGAGTCACCGACCACCTTGAGCAGGAACAGCTCGCCCTCGCCCACGATCTGCTTGGGCATCGGGAAGACGTCCTCGACGACCTCCTCGGCGAGGATCGGGCCACCGGCGGCGATCCGGCCGACGACGGGCACGTAGGACGCGTCGGGGCGCTCGTCGCCGATGCCGGTCACGTCGACGTCGTCGCGGGACTGGTCGCCGCTGCGGTAGCCCCGCTCGGCGCCGGGGCGGTCGGGGGAGACGATCTCGATCGCGCGCGGGCGGTTGGGGTCGCGGCGCAGGTAGCCCTTGCGCTC
>CAYRLV010000508.1:0-2805 GCA_964425155.1 uncultured Ornithinicoccus sp.
CCGGCGTCATCCGCCCTCGGTCACCCGTAGGCCGCGACCAGGCCGCCGAAGGCGAGGATGACGGCTGCCACCGCGAGGTGCGGCCACGGGTGGCGGGCCAGGACGGCGACGAACTCGCGCAGGATCGCGCTGGGGACGAAGTAGCGCGCCGTGGTCGACCCGACGACCTGCGCGTTCAGGCCGAGCTCGCGGGTGATGATCGCGGCCCGGAAGGCGTGGAACTCGTTGGTGACCACGACGATTCGTGAGCCACGGCCTTCCGCCTGCAACAACTGTGCACTGTTGCGGAGGTTCTGCGCGGTGTCGCGTGACAGCGCCTCCTCACGCAACCGCTCCGGCGCGGTGCCCGAGCGGCGCAGGTAGTCGGCCATGGCCGTGGCCTCGGGCACGTCCTCGCCGGGGCCTTGGCCGCCCGAGCAGACCAGGACCGCGTCCCCACCTCGGCCGAGTTCGGCGTCGAGCACCTCCCTCCCGCGGTCGAGGCGACTCGCCAGCAACGGCGGGACCCGGGTCCCGAAGATGCCCGAACCCAGCACCACCACGGAGTCGGCACCGGGGGTCGGGTCGCGCCGTGCGTACAGCACGCCATAGAGGGCGAAGGCCCAGAACACGAATCCCAGGTAGGCCGCGAGCGCCCAGGCGACGCCGAGGACCACGAGCACCGGTCGTGACCCGTACCCGACCGCCACCGCGGTGGCGGCGGTCAGGCAGAGCAGGCCGCCGCCGAGCAGAAGCGCGAGCAGGTTGCCCAGCGCCCGCCCCTCCCGGCGAGCCATGACCAGACCGTTCAGGAGCAACAGGGCCACCTGGGTCACGAAGCCCAGCACGAGCACGACGAGGACGACCGCCACCGCCACACCGGTCACCCCGGCGCGGGCCTGGTCCAACAGGCCGAGGAAGAGCAGCAGCAGGAGCGTCGCGAACACCACGACTGCGGTGCTGAGCTTGCGCAGCTCCGGCACCGCGGCCCACCGCTCGGCGGGGGTGCTCGCCCGGCGCGGTCGGCGGGAATCCACGACGCGCAGGCCGGCCACGAGTCCCGACAGGCCACGATGGTCACCCCGTGCCGCGAGGGCGAGGCTGGCGAGGGCCAACACCCAGGCGGCACCGTTGACCAGCTCGGAACCCGTCAGCGTCGCCACGACCCGGAGCACGAAGTAGCCGCCGGCGCCGACGGCGGCTCGCACCAGTCGTCGGCGCCGGGGCGGAACGTCCCCGGCCTCGGTCTGCGGACGCAGCAGCACGACGCGTTGCCCCACCGTGGCGCCGCTGCCGAACCAGGGGACGAGGACGAGGTACACCGCGGCGACTCCCAGGGTGATCCCGACCTGCACACTCGTGGCGTCGGCGACGTCCGACCGGCTCGCCCCGGAGGCCTCCATGAGCGAGGCGACCACGGTCCAGACCGCGAGGCTCGTCACGTCGACGAGCAACACGTCCGCGACCATCCCCAGCACCCGACGTCGACCGGTCACCGGCTGGGGTTGGGTCACTTCGGCCGTTTGTTGGCCGGGCACCCGCCGCAGCACGGGACCGAACGCGAACCCGATGGCTGCTCCCGCCGTGTTGGCGATCAGGTCATCGACGTCCATGACCCGGTAGGCGCAGGGATACAGTCCCCAGTTGCCGGTCAACTGGGTGAACTCGATCAGCGCGGACACCCCCAGGCCGATGAGCACCGTGCCGACCAGCCCGCGCCTGAACAGGTGCCGCGACACCATACCCAGCGGCACGAACAGGGCGACGTTGAGCACCACCTGCGCCACGACCGGGGTCAGCGCGCCGCCAGCAGCAGCCGTCGTGGACAGGTCCGAGAGGAAATGGAACGGGCGCAGCTGGCGCACAGCGGGATGCCGACACGCCAGCTCCGGGTCGGGCAGGGGGAGGATCGTGTAGGTCCACAGCGCCAGGGCGTAGACGGCGGTGGCGGCCGCGAGGACCGCGTGCCCGGGCCCGAAGGTGCCCCGGCGCCGGTACGACCACGCCAGGTAGGGGACGAACCCCAGGATGATCACGACCAGGCCGAGCAGGACCGCGAGCAGGGCGGAGGCGGTGAACCCCATCAGTTGGTCCGGGCGTGGTCAGTGCGGCAGCGGCTGCCCCGGCGGAGCCCCAACGCGGTCAGCGGTAGTTGACGAACTGCAGCGCGACGTCCAGGTCGGCGCCCTTCAGCAGCTGCTGGACGGCCTGCAGGTCGTCCTTGGACTTGCTCGACACGCGGACCTCGTCGCCCTGGATGCTCGCCTTGACCTTCTTGCCGAACTCGTCCCGGATCAGCGCGGTGACCTTCTTGGCGTCCGCCTGGCTGATGCCCTCCTTGAGGCCGGCCTCGAGCCGGTACTCCTTGCCGCTCGCCTTCGGGTCGCCGTCGTTGCTCAGGTCGAGGGTCTTCAGCGAGACGCCGCGCTTGACCAGCTTGGTCTGGAACACGTCGAGCACGGCGCGCACCCGCTCCTCGCTGTTGGCGCGCATCACGATCGTCTCGCCGCTCCAGGCGATGTCGGCGCCGACGTTCTTGAAGTCGTAGCGCTGCCCGATCTCCTTGCTGGCCTGGTTGAGGGCGTTGCTGACCTCCTGTCGGTCGACCTTGCTGACGATGTCGAACGATGAGTCGGCCATGGCTCTCCTTGCGTGTGTCGTATGTCGGGTGCCCACCACCGGGTCCGGATTGGACTCGCGGGGTGGTTGCCTTGCTATCCTGCCACCTGCACACGGCAGGTTGCCCGAGCGGCCAAAGGGAGCGGACTGTAAATCCGTCGCGAAAGCTTCCAAGGTTCGAATCCTTGACCTGCCACCACGTGCGTG
>CAYRLV010000509.1:0-2805 GCA_964425155.1 uncultured Ornithinicoccus sp.
GCCATCCGCGTCACCTCGCGAACGGCGTGAGCGTCATACAGGGGCGTTCCGGGACGCTCCGGCATCGCATCCCACAGCTGGTTCGCCGCGCTGGCCAGATCCGGCCAGGACCGCATCAACGGGCGGGCATCAAGATGATCCACCGCACCGCCCAGGAGCGACCGCGCGAGGGCATCATTGGCGACGATCAGCTCGCCGACGCTGCGCTTGTCCCCGCTCACAGCTGGTGCTCCCGGATCAGGTCCAGCACGGCAACGATCAGCTCGCTCGTCCCCGCAGGCCACTGCTCGATCGGGCGGGAGGCCAGCACGTCGTCCGCCTCGTGGACCAGACGTGCCGGCTCCTGCACCGACGAAGCCTGCTTGGCACACAGCGGGGCGGCCTCTCCCAGCAGTTCGATACCGAGCTGCACCGCGTACTCCGCCTCCACCGACAGCAGCCGGAGCATCAAATCACCGTCGGCGCGCAGCACCGCCTCGTCCGCTGCACGGCGCAGCCGCCAGACCACCCCAGCCAGGTCACGCGTGACCGGATCAGTCCCCGGGCTGACCGGGGACGTCGTCGTGGTGTTCATCTCCTGCTCCCTTCGTGAATCCGTCACCTGCCCATCCCCGCACATCCCCCTCGCCGGCCGCTTCCCCAGCACCGGCCCTGTGGATAGTCCCTCCTGGCTGTCGTGGTTGTGCGCGAGGCTTGCCTCCGTAGGCCCAGCGCGGAACGTCTGGTGGACAACCACCGGCTAAAGTGACTGAAATACACTAGCGCTGTTTGTATCACACGAGAGGAGTGGTCACGATGGTCGCCAAGGTTGCCGCCCACGTGATTCCCGTGATCGTCAGCACCGTGCTGGTGGTCATGTTCGGCTCGCTCGCCCCGCCGCTGGTGGCGTGGCTGATCTTGCTGCTCGGCCCGGCCATCACCGTGGCCCTGCTCTGTGGGGTAGGGGAGCGGCAGGTCTGCCAACTGCTCGGAGGTCGAGACTTGACCCCGACTGAGCGCGACTTCCTCGCGCCCACGGTGACGATCCTCAGCCAGCATCGACTCGGACCACCCCTCGTGGAGCTCGTCGCTCACGATCGACCGGGCGAGGGCGTCGACGCGACGGCCTTCGGGCGACGCACCGTGCTCATCAGCGCCGACCTGCTGACCGCGGCCCGCCACCGAACCCTGCCCCCGCAGGAACTCGCCGCTGTGATCGGCCACGCCGCCGGGATCGTCCGCAGCGGCTCCAGGAGGTGTGACCTCGCGCTGCAGTTCTGGACGAGTCCCTGGCTGCTCCTGACCATCGTCGCTCTCGGCGTGACCCACGCCCTGCGCTTCCTCGGCCGCATCCTCGCGGCCGCGTGGGCCATCCGGTACATCGTGGCCGCCGTTGCCGTCGTCCAAGCCGTCAACGAGGGGCACCTGATCGTCGGGGCCCTGGTCGCCGCAACCGTCCTGGCCACCTCGGTTCACCCTCGATGCGTGCGTGCGTGGCGCCGACAGCTGGAGGATCGCGGGGACGTGGCCGTGGCCAACGCCGGCCTCGGCAACGCCATGGCCACCTTCCTGCGCCGGTACCCGCCGACCGCTCGCCGGGATCACCGCATCTACCAGCTCGACGCCGCCACGCCGCCGCCAGCGCGCCCCCAACTGCGAGTCGTCTCCTGAGTCATCATCTGCTCAGCCGACATCATGAATCTGGCCGCCATCTGGATGACCGGCCCAGCAGCGTTCTGGTCAGTTTCCTCGGCCAGCGCGCTCGAGATCGTGTCCAAGACGTGCGCCGCCGCCCTGATGGACACCAGCGCCGACTCCACCGACGGCCACGACACGCCCGCCCGGCGGGCCACCCACCGCAACGTGGCGTCCTCCTCAAGCAGCCTGCGGCGCAGGTCCTCTGCCCGGTCGATCAGGACCCGATGGTCGTCCTGGAACGTCAGCAACTCGACCTCACGTCGAACCGACGCCACCACCGAGGCAGCGGGCTCGCTGTGACAGCAGCCGGCAGTGGCGCTCACCGCTCGGGCCCAACTGGATCGATGCCAGGCGAGAACTCGCCCGGAACGTCCCGCTCCTGCTCGCCCTGCATTCGTCCTACGGCCGCCGCGGCGAGAGCCTCGCTGCGATCGGTGACCGCTTCAGCCATCCACACCGAATCCGCAGCCGCCTGTTCCAAGCTCTGACCGCGCTCCACCGCAGCGCCCATGTCCACATCGAGAGCATCGAAGGCCGGGACCGGCGCATCCGTGTCCCACGAGCGAACCGACTGCTCCACCTCACGAATCTGCGCCTCGACCTCGATCATCCTCTCGGTCACCGTGGCCGTCGCCGGCCGTGCCGCCGTCACGGCCCACCCCAGACTCGCGACCTCGTTCTCCAGGGCAGCCACGTCCTCCCGCTCGGCGTCGCTCAGCTGGTCCCGGTCGATCTTGGCCAGATCGTGGCGGACCTCGACTACCTCATCGTCCAGATCGCGGACCTCGTTGTGCATCTCCACCCCACTCTCGTGGGCCTGTCGCGCCTCGGTGGCGGCCTGGGCCAACTCCTCGATCACCAGACCCTGCGTCATCTCCCGATGCACCGCGGGCTCCACAGTGAACTGATCCACTCGCTGCACCGTCTGCACACCCGACTCCGCGTCCGAGATCCGCCGAGACGTCGCCTCCATGCGCTCCTGAGCAGCAGCCGCCTGAGACCGCACCACCGCCAGACGGTGCTGGATCCTCAGCACCCGCCGTCGTGCCTCCGCGTATGCCGCCGCCACGTTCTGATCGCTCATGACCACTCACCCCTCGGCTCAGGCAGCGGCCGCTCCAGGGCTCG
>CAYRLV010000510.1:0-2801 GCA_964425155.1 uncultured Ornithinicoccus sp.
GCCAAGGGCGCGACCGAACGCTCGGTCGTGTTCAGACACACCCTTCGTGCGGCCCTCACGCCCGTGGTCACGGTGGCCGGCCTCGACCTCGGGATCGTCCTGGCGGGTACCGTGATCATGGAGCAGGTGTTCGGCTATCAAGGGCTCGGCCGGGCCGCGATCGACGCGGTGACCCAGTCTGACCTGCCGATGATCGTGCCGATCGTGCTCATCACCGCGTCGTTGATCGTCTTCGCCAACCTGGTCGTCGACATCCTCTACGGCGTCATCGACCCACGGGTCCGGATCGGATGACCGGCCCGTGCAGCATGGTGACGACGAGACTGATAAGGAGGGGAGCATGTCGCTAACCGCCACCGAGGCCAGCGGCTCGGCAGCGCCGACGAGCGGTGGGGCGTTCCTGGAGGTCGAGGACCTCCGGGTGCACTTCCCGACCGACGACGGCCTCGTCAAGTCGGTGGACGGCATCACCTTCTCCCTGGAGCGCGGACAGACCCTCGGCATCGTGGGCGAGTCCGGTTCGGGCAAGTCGGTGACCAGCCAGGCCATCCTGGGGCTGCACCGGCGCACCAACGCCAAGCTCAGCGGCAGCGTCGTCCTCGACGGCGACGAGCTGCTGACGCTGCCGGAGTCGCAGCTGCGCCGGCTGCGCGGCAACAAGATGGCGATGGTGTTCCAGGACCCGCTGTCGGCGCTGCACCCCTACTACACGGTGGGCAGCCAGCTGATCGAGGCCTACCGCGTGCACCACAAGGGGACGTCCAAGAAGGCCGCCAAGGACCGCGCCGTCGACCTGCTCGGCCGGGTCGGCATTCCGGGCCCGAAGCGCCGGGTGGACCAGTACCCGCACGAGTTCTCCGGCGGTATGCGGCAGCGCGTGATGATCGCGATGGCGCTCATGAACGACCCCGAGCTGCTCATCGCGGACGAGCCGACGACGGCGCTGGACGTCACGGTGCAGGCACAGATCCTCGACCTGATGATGGACCTGCAGCACGAGTTCGGCTCGGCGATCATCATGATCACGCACGACCTCGGCGTGGTCGCCGACGTCGCCGACGACGTCCTGGTGATGTATGCCGGCCGGTGCGTCGAGCAGGGCAAGGTCGAGGAGCTGTTCTACGAGCCCCAGCACCCCTACACGGTGGGGCTCCTCGGCTCGATGCCCCGGCTGGACCAGGTGCGCCAGACCCGGCTCGACCCGATCCCCGGCAACCCGCCGTCGTTGATCAACCTCCCCGGTGGCTGCAAGTTCAACCCCCGGTGCCCGTACACCGAGCTGGTGCCGGACGACCTGTGCTTCACCACGGAACCCGATCTCACCGAGGCGTTCACCGGGCACCTGGCGCGGTGTCACATCCCGCCCGAGGACCGAGCCGGAGTGTTCGCGGAGGCGCTGGCCAAGCGCACCGACCGCGCCGAGTCGATCCGGGGCGCCGCCGAGGACCGGAACGCTGCGGCCGTGCGTGCCGCCCGCGCCGATGGCGACGCAGACGCGGCTGCGCCCGACCACGAGCAAGGAGCTGGACGGTGACCACCCCCACGACCGAGCGGCAGCCGTCCGGCACCGCGGACGGCGCCGAGATCCTGCGCATCACCGAGCTGAAGAAGCACTTCCCCCAGCACAAGGCCGGGATCATCCGCCGGCCCGACGACCCGGTCAAGGCCGTCGACGGGCTCACCTTGAAGGTCCGCAAGGGCGAGACCCTCGGGCTGGTGGGGGAGTCCGGCTGCGGCAAGTCCACCGCCGGACGCACGCTGCTCAAGCTGCTCGAGCCCACCGGCGGCACGATCGAGTTCAACGGCGAGGACGTGACGGGCGCCAAGGGCACCCGGCTGCGCAAGCTGCGGCGTGAGATGCAGATGATCTTCCAGGACCCCTACGGGTCGCTCAACCCGCGCCACACGATCGGCAAGATCATCGCCGCGCCGTTCGACATCCAGGGCATCAAACCGCCCGGCGGCAGCCGCAAGGCCGTGCAGGAGCTGATGGCGCGGGTGGGCCTCAACCCGGAGCACTACAACCGCTACCCGCACGAGTTCTCCGGCGGTCAGCGGCAGCGCATCGGGGTGGCCCGGGCGATCGCCCTCCAGCCCCAGCTGATCGTCTGTGACGAGCCGGTCTCGGCCCTCGACGTGTCGATCCAGGCCCAGGTGATCAACCTGCTGGAGGACATCCAGGACGAGCAGCAGCTCGCCTACGTGTTCATCGCCCACGACCTGTCCGTGGTGCGGCACATCTCCGACCGCGTGGCCGTGATGTATCTCGGCAAGCTGATGGAGGAGGCCGACCGGGACACGCTCTACGAGCACCCGCTGCACCCCTACACGCACGCGCTGATGTCGGCGGTGCCGGTGCCCGACCCGCGCCGCGAGGCGGGACGCGAGCGGATCCTGTTGCAGGGTGATCTGCCCAGCCCGCAGCACCCGCCGTCGGGGTGCGTCTTCCGCACCCGCTGCCCCAAGGCCCAGCAGAAGTGCGCCGACGAGGTGCCCGAGGTGCGGGAGCTGGCTCCGGGACACCGGGTGGCGTGCCACTTCCCCGAGGAGCGCGTGGTCGTCTAAGTGACCCCGACTGACCCGTCCGGGCGTCCGGCCCGGCTCGTCTTCGTGCACGCCCACCCGGACGACGAGACCCTCGCCACCGGCGTGGCCATGGCCCATCACGTCCTCCGGGGCGACGAGGTGCACCTGCTCACCTGCACCCTCGGCGAGGAGGGCGAGGTGATCCCGCCCGAGCTGCGCCATCTCGCGGCCGACCGGGAGGACCGCCTCGGCCCCTACCGCCGCGAGGAGCTGCG
>CAYRLV010000511.1:0-2786 GCA_964425155.1 uncultured Ornithinicoccus sp.
CACGGCTACGGGTCGATGAACAAGCCTGGCCTCGGCCGCGTGCGTTTCCCCCTGCCGCGGTTGCCGCAGGGCACCAACCCGATCGACTCGTTCATCCCGGTGGCTGCGGTGACCGACATGCTGCTGCGCCCGGGGGAACCGTTCGACTACGACGGGCGCCGGCTCACCTACCCCGACATCCACGTCGTCTACTGGGCCGGCGGCAACCCGTTCCACCACGCGCAGGACCTCGGCCGGTTCCGCGAGGGGCTGGGCCGGATGGACACCGTTGTCGTGCACGATCCGTACTGGACGTCCATGGCGCGGCACGCCGACATCGTCATCCCGTCGACCACGTCGCTCGAGCGGTCGGACCTGTCCGGCAGCAACAACAGCCCCTACCTCACCGCGATGCACCCGGCGGTCGAGCCGTACGCGGACGCGCGCGACGACTACGACACCTTCACCGAGGTGGCCGAACGGCTCGGCGCGGGCAAGGAGTTCACCGAGGGCCGCACCTCGCAGGAGTGGCTCGAGCACCTCTACGGCGAGTGGCGCGACCGGGTCGTGACCGAGCACGGCCTCGACCTGCCGACGTTCGAGGAGTTCTGGGGGCAGGGCCACCTGCGGCTGCCGGTCGACGACCGGCGCACCATGCTGTCGGAGTTCCGCGCCGATCCCGAGGCCGCGCCGCTGTCCACGCCGAGCGGGCGGATCGAGATCTGGTCGGAGACCATCGCGTCCTACGGCTACGACGACTGCCCCGGGCACCCGGCCTGGATGGAGCCGGTGGAGTGGCTGGGTTCCCCTCGGGCGCAGGAGTTTCCGCTGCACCTCATCGCCAACCAGCCACGCACCCGCCTGCACAGCCAGCTCGACCACGGCGCGACCAGCCAGGGGTCGAAGGTCCAGGGCCGGGAGCCGATCCGGCTGCACCCGGAGGATGCGGCCGACCGCGGCATCGGCGACGGTGACGTCGTGCGGGTCTGGAACGACCGCGGCTCCTGCCTCGCCGGAGCCGTCCTCGACGACGGCCTGCTGCCGCACGTGGTGCAGCTGTCCACCGGCGCGTGGTACGACCCGATCGACCGCGCCGACCCCCGCGCGATGTGCGTCCACGGCAACCCGAACGTGCTGACCTCCGATCGGCGCACGTCGAAGCTGGCGCAGGGAAGCACCGGGCAGCACGTGCTCGTGCAGGTGGAGCGGTATGCGGGGCCGCCACCTCCGCTGCGCGTCTTCACCCCGCCTCTCGCTGCGAATGATTGTGGTGAAAGCGCGAAGAACCCGCCTCAAGTCCAACAACCATTCGCCACGGGTGACGGGGCCGAAAGCGGGCGCGGGCCGGCGGCGCTGCACCCGGTGACCGACGGGATCGAGGAGGACGCCTCGTGAAGGCGGTCGGCTACACCCGGTTCGTGCCGGGGCAGGGGCCCGAGGTGCTCGAGGACCTCACGCTGGACGAGCCGGTCGCCGGACCGCGGGACCTGCTCGTGTCGGTGGCGGCGGTCGCGCTGAACCCGCGGGACTCCAAGGTGCGGCGTAGCCAGCCGGGCGCACCGGACCGGCCACAGGTGCTCGGCTGGGACGCCGCTGGGACGGTGGTCGGCGTCGGGTCCGACGTGCGGCACTACGCGGTCGGCGACGAGGTCTACTACGCCGGCTCGTCCGAACGGCCGGGCTGCTTCTCCGAGCGGCACGTCGTCGACGAACGCATCGTCGGACGCAAGCCCACGACACTGGACTTCCCGGCCGCCGCAGCGCTCCCGCTCACCTCGCTCACGGCATACGAGATGCTCTTCGACCGGCTGCAGATCCCGCTCGACGACGGGGCCGGCGGCACGCTGCTGGTGCTCGGCGGTGCCGGAGGGGTGCCCAGCATGGCGCTGCAGTTCGCGCGGCGGCTCACCGGGCTCACCGTGATCGGCACGGCCTCGCGGGAGGAGAGCCGGGTCTGGGTCGAGCGCATGGGCGCCCACCACGTCATCGACCACCGCGGCGACCTCGCGGAGCAGGTGCGCGGGCTCGAGCTCGGCGACCACCCGCTCGACTACGTGTTCTCCACCCACACCAGCGCGGACGCGTGGCGGCAGCTGGCCTCGGTCATCGCGCCGCAGGGACGGTTCGGCCTGATCGACGACCCCGAGCCGCTCGACCTGCGGCTGGTCAAGGCCAAGTCGGTCTCGGTGCACTGGGAGAGCATGTACACCCGCTCGACCTTCGGCACGCCGGATCTCGAGCGGCAGCGCGAGATCCTCGACACCGTCGCGGATGCCGTCGACGCCGGCACCATCGCGAGCCCCGCGACGCAGCACCTGGGTGCCATCGACGCCGCCGGGGTGCGTGCCGCGCAGGAGCTCATCGAGGCGGGCTCGGTGATCGGCAAGCTCACCCTCAGCGGCTTCTGACGTCCGCGGCACCGGTGGGTGGTGTTGGCGGCTCGCCCCCACGTCGCTAGCATGGTGAGCACGACAGGGGAGCGCCACGACGGCGCTGAGAGTGCGAAATCGCAGACCCTCGAACCTGATCCGGCTAGCACCGGCGAAGGGAGTCGAGCTTCTCAGCTCGGTCCACCCGGACCGGGCCTCCCCTCCTGACCGACAGGAGGACACCCATCATGAGTTCATCCCGTGCCTCGGCACCCACCGGTGCCGGTCGCCCGAGCAGGACCGCGCAGTCCGGCAGCACTCCTCGACGCCGCTCGTGGCGGGTCGTCGACATCGTCGTCGCCAGCGTCCTCGGCGTCGCCGCGGGCGTCGTCTTCTGGGCCTGGTCGGCCGCGTGGACGCCGC
Source organism: uncultured Ornithinicoccus sp. (assembly GCA_964425155.1). Lineage (GTDB taxonomy): Bacteria > Actinomycetota > Actinomycetes > Actinomycetales > Dermatophilaceae > Segeticoccus. Next base: position 2,772 of record CAYRLV010000511.1, read on the forward strand.
TCGCCGCGCTGCTCG
>CAYRLV010000512.1:0-2781 GCA_964425155.1 uncultured Ornithinicoccus sp.
ACGGGGAACGTGGTGACTGCGGTCTACACGACCCAGGGGGGCAGCGACGTGCAGTCGTACGCCCCGGCATACGGCTCACCCACCGGTGTCGCGCAGAGCGGCGCCAACACCCCCATGGCCCAGCCCGACGAGCTGAGTCGCACGGGTGCCACTCCCGGTCCCGTGATCGGGCTCGGGCTGCTGCTCATCCTGAGCGGTGCAGGTCTTCTGGCCCTGAGGAGGGGGAGCCAGAAGGCATAGCCATCGCGGTGAACCTCAGGTGAGTAGTCCCGCGCCGCGGGTACGGCCGGCTCCTCCAGTGTCGGCCGCACCCGCGGCGCATCCCGGCGTCCCGGGGCCGGTGGCGCCGAATTCTTGACCAAGTCCTGAGATGCGGACGCCCGACGAACCGCACCCACGTGTCTAGCCTTGGCAGGTATGGATGGCGTGCGTACGAACCGATCGACCTCCTGGATTCGTCGCGTCTGCGCGCCGGGGCTGACGCTGGTCCTCGCGGCGACCGGTGCAGGTACCGCGTTGCCGGCCGCGCATGCGACCCTCGCGCACCAGGCTTCCGCTTCCGCGGCCCAGGCCGCGTCTCACCCCAACCCCGCGACGGCACCGGCGGCCCAGAAGAGAACGCGATGGATTTCGATCACGGCGGCCGCCGTCCGCAAGGGTCCGGGCACGAGGTACAAGATCGTCTCGCACTACTGGAAAGGCAAGAAGGTCACCGGGACGTTCACTGGCACGGGATGGTTCAAGACCTCCCGCGGTTACGTCTCCCGGAGTGTGCTCACGAGTGTGACACCGGGCGTCGTCACCCGCTATGTGGCAGGTGCCAAGGCCAACTACCGCACCGGCCCCGGCACGGACTACCGCCGGGTCGGCAGCTACGGCAAGGGACACAAGGTCACGGGCATCCTCAGCGCCCACGGCTGGCTCTGGATGCCGAACGGCTACTTCATCTCGGGCTATGTGCTGCGGACCACGCCGCCCCCACCGCCGACGATCCGCTGGGTGAAGTCGGCGCGGGCCAACGTCCGGACCGGTCCGTCGACGAATTACCGCGTGGTCGGGCACTATTGGCAACGCACCCAAGTCGGGGGCACGCTCACGTCCAACGGTTGGTTGCGGATGAGGAACGGCCACTACATCTCCGGTGTCGTGCTGAGCGCGAAGCGACCGCCCACGCTGACCCGCTACGTCAGTGTGTCGGCCGCGAAGTACCGGACCGGGCCGGGCATGCGATACACGGCGAGAGGCAGCTGGGTCCGGGGGACCAAGGTCAAGGGCCGGATGAGCAGCAGCGGCTGGCTCCGCGTCAACGGCAGCGGATTCCACATCTCCGGGCAGCAACTGAGGAAGAAGCCGATCTCGACCTCGCGGGAGGTCTCCCAGCACGTCGCCGTCCGCTGGGGTGACGTCTACACCAGGCCGAGTACCTCCTCCACCCGGATCGACTACGCACCCAAGGGCGGCCTGGTCAAGGGATCCGTCTCCCAGGGCTGGATGCGGATCGGGACGCACCGCTACATCCGGATGGCCCAGTTGACCACCAACCGGTATCGCTACACGGGAGGCAACGGCAAGATCGCGCCGAACAAGCTGTGCCACCTGCCGATTCCCGGGAAGGCCCACCGCTTCATCAAGTGCGGTGGCGCCCGCTCGGGCATGGCCGCGATGAACAAGGCCTTCCGAGCCCGGTTCGGCCACAACCTCGAGGTCGACGAGTGCTACCGCACCTACGGCACCCAGGTGTTCTACCGGCGCGAGAAGGGCACCAAGGCCGCGGTGCCCGGATACTCCAACCACGGTCGCGCGATCGCGTGCGACGTGAGCGGCAACGCGAAGCGCTACGGCTACGGGACGCCGCGCGAGCAGTGGCTGGTCAAGAACGGTCCCCGGTACGGCTGGGAGCGACCGGACTTCATGGACCAGGGTGGGTCCAATCCGGAGTTCTGGCACTTCGAGTATGTTGGGTGAGCGGCCGCGAAGGAGCCCGACCCCGTGCACGGGGTGACGTCCAGTCGGGTAGGAGTGAGTGATGGCATATTCCTCGGAGCCAGAGAGCCAGGAACCTCAGGCGATCGAGGCCGGGCCACCACCCCTCGGAGAGGCCTTCACGCCCAAGCTGTGGCTCGCGCGCATCGGGTTGATCATCTGCGTGATCATGAGTGTCGTCGTCTTCTGGATGGGCACCCACCCGTTCTGGTACTTCGGGTTCCCGATCGCCTCGGTGTGGTTGCTCATCGAGATCACCATGCTCACCGAGCGCCGGAAGCGGTGGGAGGACCTGATGCGGCGGCGTGAGGAGGCGCTGCGCCAGCAGCGCTGAGTCGGCGGCTCGACAGAATCACCAGGAGACGGGCTGGGGCCGTCCCTCCTCGTAGCCGGCGCTGCTCTGCACCCCGACCACCGCGCGTTCGTGGAACTCGGTGACCGAGCCCGCGCCTGCGTAGGTGCAGGAGCTGCGCACGCCGGACACGATCGAGTCGATCAGGTCCTCCACCCCGGGACGGGACGGCTCGAGGTACATCCGCGAGGAGGAGATCCCTTCCTCGAACAGCGCCGAACGCGCCCGGTCGAAGGCCGACTGGCTCCGGGTGCGGTTGCGGACCGCGCGTGCGGACGCCATCCCGAAGCTCTCCTTGTAGAGCCGGCCGTCCGCGTCGCGCATCAGGTCGCCGGGGCTCTCGTGCGTGCCCGCGAACCACGACCCGATCATGACGCTCGCGGCACCCGCAGCCAGCGCGAGCGCGACGTCCCGGGGGTACTTCACCCCGCCGTCCGCCCACACGG
>CAYRLV010000513.1:0-2773 GCA_964425155.1 uncultured Ornithinicoccus sp.
CTTCCGCGACATCCTGGTGCTGAAGATCATCAAGCGGCTGCTCGACACCGGCGTGGCGCTCCAGCAGATCCGGGTCGCGGTCGTGGCGCTGCGCGAGCGCGGGGTCTCCGACCTGGCCGGGATCACCCTGATGAGCGACGGGGCGAGCGTCTACGAGTGCACGTCCGACGACGAGGTCATCGACCTGGTGCGCGGGGGCCAGGGCGTGTTCGGCATCGCGGTCGGCAAGGTGTGGCGCGAGGTCGAGGGCGAGCTGTCCCACCTGCCCGGCGAGCGGGCGGACGAGGACGGTCCCGCCGAGCACCCGGGCGACGAGCTGCGGGCCCGGCGCGAGGCACGCAAGACCGGCTGAGGCAGAGCCGGCCGGGCAGGCGGCCCGTCCGGCCGGACCGGTCCGCGCTGGTAGATTGAGCGGTGCCGACAACGCTGCGCGGGAGAGTCCTCGCCACCGTGGTGAGGCGCCGAAGGGGCAAACTCCCCGGAACCTCTCAGGCGCCCGGACCGCGCAGGCCAGGCAGCTCTGGAGCTCGGTGCCGCTGCTCGTGGCGCCGGTGACAGAGGGGGAGGCGCCAGCCACGTACGCGACAGGAGCCCCCGTGTCCGACCACGCCAACCGCACGTCCGCCACCGATGACGTCTTCTCGGGACCCGATTTCGTCTCCCGACACATCGGTCCGGCCCCCCGCGACCTGAAGGAGATGCTCGCCGCCGTCGGTCAGCCTTCGATGCGGGCGCTGCTGGAGCGGGCGATGCCGGCCGAGATCCGCAGCTCCGAGCCGCTGCGCATCGAGCCGGCGCGCTCCGAGCTCGCCGTCCTGGAGGAGCTGCGCGAGATCGCCAGCCGCAACCAGGTGCTGACCTCCATGATCGGGCTGGGCTACTACGGCACCCACACGCCTGCCGTGATCCTGCGGAAGGTCCTGGAGAACCCGGCCTGGTACACCGCCTACACGCCCTACCAGCCGGAGATCTCCCAGGGCCGGCTGGAGGCGCTGCTCAACTTCCAGACGGTGGTCAGCGACCTGACCGGCCTGCCGACCGCGGGCGCGTCGCTGCTGGACGAGGGCACGGCGGCGGCCGAGGCGATGACGCTGATGCGCCGGGCCAGCAAGGTGGCGGCGGACGCCGTGCTGCTCGTCGACCGGCACCTGATGCCGCAGTCGATCGCCGTGATCGGCACCCGCGCGGAGCCGCTCGGGATCGACGTGGTGGTCGCCGACCTGGAGGGCGTCACCGACAGTGACTCGCTGACCGCTGCCGCCGAGGGGCGACCGGTGTTCGGTGTGCTCGTGCAGTACCCGGGAGCCGATGGGCAGATCCGCGACTGGCGCGCGTTGACCGACGCCGCCCACGAGGCCGGCGCGCTGGTCACGGCCGCCGCCGACCTGCTCGCCCTGACCCTGCTGGCGGCACCAGCCGAGTGGGGTGCCGACGTGGCGGTCGGCACGACCCAGCGGTTCGGTGTGCCGATGGGGTTCGGTGGACCGCACGCCGGCTACATGAGCGTGCGGCAGGGGCTCGAGCGGACGCTGCCGGGCCGGCTGGTCGGTGTCAGCGTCGACGCGGACGGTGCCCCGGCCTACCGGCTCGCGCTGCAGACCCGCGAGCAGCACATCCGCCGGGAGAAGGCGACCTCCAACATCTGCACCGCGCAGGTGCTCCTGGCGGTGATCGCCTCGATGTACTGCGTCTGGCACGGCCCGAACGGGCTACGCCGGATCGCCCGCGCCGTCCATGCCCACGCCGCCGCGCTCGCCTCGGCTCTGTCTGAAGGTGGAGTGGAGGTTGAGACTTCCGCGTACTTCGACACGCTCACCGTGCGCGTGCCCGGCCGGGCGATGGAGGTGGTGACCGCGGCTCGCGAGCGCGGCATCAACCTGTGGCTGGTCGACGACGACCGGGTGCTGCTGAGCACCGACGAGACCATCACCCTGGAGCACCTCGGCCGCGTCTGCGAGGCGTTCGGCGTCGACGCACCCACCCGAGTCGGCGTGCGCCGGGCGATGGACCCCGACCCGGCGTGGCCGGCCGAGCTGTCCCGCAACACCGACTTCCTCACCCACCCGGTCTTCCACCGTCACCACAGCGAGACGGCGATGCTGCGCTACCTGCGCCGGCTGTCCGACCGCGACTACGCCCTCGACCGCGGCATGATCCCGCTCGGCTCCTGCACGATGAAGCTCAACGCGACGACCGAGATGGAGTCGATCACCTGGCCGGAGTTCGCCGACCTGCACCCGTTCGCCCCGGCCGAGCAGACCGAGGGCATTCGGGCGCTGATCGGGCAGCTCAGCGGCTGGCTCGCCGAGATCACCGGCTACGACGAGGTGTCCATCCAGCCCAATGCCGGTTCGCAGGGTGAGCTCGCCGGGCTGCTCGCCATCCACGCCTACCACCGCTCGCGCGGCGACGACCAGCGCAACATCTGCCTGATCCCGGCCAGCGCGCACGGGACCAATGCCGCGAGCGCCGTGATGGCGGGCCTCAAGGTGGTCGTGGTCAAGACGGCCGAGGGCGGCGAGATCGACCTGGACGACCTGCGCGCCAAGGTCGACCAGCACCGCGACACGTTGGCCGCGATCATGGTGACCTACCCCTCGACCCACGGGGTCTTCGAGGACACCATCACCGACCTGTGCGCCCTGGTGCACGAGGCCGGCGGACAGGTCTACCTCGACGGCGCGAACCTCAACGCGATGATGGGCGTGGCCCGCCCCGGCTGGTTCGGCGGCGACGTGTCGCACCTCAACCTGCACAAGACGTTCTGCATCCC
>CAYRLV010000514.1:0-2772 GCA_964425155.1 uncultured Ornithinicoccus sp.
GCCCACGACTTGCTGCGCTCGACCGCCTTGCGCCACTGCTCGTATGCCGTGTCTGCGCCAGCGACGTCGCGCGGCTCGAACCGCCGGTCCAGCGACCAGGTCTCGGCGATCTCGTCCTGCGACGACCACACACCGGTGCCGAGCCCGGCGAGGAACGCCGCGCCCAGCCCGGTGGTGTCGGTGACGGTCGGCCGCTCGACCGGCACGCCGAGCTGGTCGGCCTGCAGCTGCAGCAGCAGGTCGTTGTCGGCCGCCCCGCCGTCCACGCGCAAGACCGGGAGCGAGGCGTCCACCGTCTCCACCACGTCGCGCACCTCGAACGTGATCGCCTCCAACGTGGCCCGCACCAGGTGCGCCCGCGTCGTGCCACGCGTGATCCCGTGGATGCTGCCGCGGGCGGCCGGATCCCAGTGCGGCGCACCGAGACCCGTGAGGGCGGGCACGAAGACGACGCCGTCGCTGTCCGGCACCGTGGCGGCGATCGCCGCGGTCTCGCTGGCGCTGCCGATGATCTGCAGCCCGTCGCGCAGCCACTGCACCGCGGCGCCGGTCACGAAGATCGACCCCTCCAGCGCATAGGTCACCGCACCGTCCGGTGCCTGCCAGGCGACCGTGGTCAACAGCCCGGCATCGCTGCGCGACAACGTGTCTCCGGTGTTGACGAGGATGAACGACCCGGTGCCGTAGGTGCACTTCGCGTCACCCGGCCGGAAGCACGCCTGGCCGAACAGCGCCGACTGCTGGTCACCGGCCAGACCGGCGACGGGAGCGTCGATGCCGAGGAAGGTCGACGGGTCGCTGCGTGCACACTCGCCCCAGTTGGCGACCACCTCGGGCAGCGCTTCCAACGGCACACCCAGCAGGTCGCAGAGTTCCGGCGACCACGCACCGGAGCGCACGTCATACAGGAGGGTGCGGGAGGCGTTGGACGCGTCGGTGACGTGCTGGGCGCCGGCCGACAGCCGCGCCACGAGGTAGGAGTCGACGGTGCCGATGGCGACGTCGCCGGACTCGACGCCGCGCCAGGCGCGCGCGTCGTGCTCGCGGATCCAGGCCAGCTTGGTGCCGGTGAAGTAGGGGTCGAGCCGCAGCCCGGTCAGCTCGGTCACCCGCTCGCCGTGGCCGTCCCGCTCGAGCTGCTCGCACAGGGCCGCGGTGCGCCGGTCCTGCCAGACGATGGCGCGACGCGGCGACCGCAGCGTCCGCCGGTCCCAGAGCACCGCGGTCTCCCGCTGGTTGGTGATGCCGATCGCGACGACGTGCGGGTCCTCGGCGTCGTCCAGCGCCGACTGCGTCGCCGCGAGCGTGGCCTGCCAGATCTCCTCGGGGACGTGCTCGACCCAGCCGGGTCGTGGGAAGTGCTGGGCGAATTCGGCGTAGCCGCGCGCCACCACCTTCGCGTCGTCGGAGACCAGCAGGGCGTGCACGCCCGTCGTGCCGGCGTCGATGGCGAGGACGACCCCGTCGGTCACTGGGCCGCCGCCTCGCGCAGCGCCTGCAGCACCCGCGCGTCGATCCCGTCGGGGGACAGCCGGGTCTCGTAGTTCTCCAGGCCGGCCCAGGTCGCCAGCGCGGCGTGCAGGTCGGGCTGGTCCTGCTGGCCCACGGCGTCGAGCATCGCGCGCACCTCGGTGGCGAGCGGCCCCTCCAGCGGCAGGACGTTGGTCGCGGTGCCGAAGTAGAGCTCGGACAGGTCGACCAGCCGGGCCAGCTCCTGCGGGGCCTCGGGGTGGTCGTCCACCCGCAGGTCCACCAGCACGCCCGCCTGGTCGTAGCCGGCGCCCGGTTCGACCGCGTAGATCGCGGCGGACTGCCGGCCGCGCCGGTCACCACCCGCACGATCGGCGGCGAGCAGCGCGTAGGTGAGCCGGTTCTCCAGGGGCAGGTATGCGGCGGTGAGCCACGCCTGCTCGGCCTCCCGGATGACCTCCTCGCCGGCCAGCACGTTGCCCTGGATCGCGTAGCCGCCGCTGCTGTCCCGGCCGGCGACGCCGCCGCACCACGGCAGGCAGTCCTTGCCGGTGTAGGTCGCCTGGCTCACCGAGTCGACCAGACCGAGCTGGCGGTCCTGCGGGCGGGCGTTGTCGGCCACCATGGTGGTGATGGCGTCGTCCGGTGTGGCCCCGGAGGCCAGCAGCTCCAGCGCCCGCGCCCGCCACGACACGTCGGCGACGGCCTGGGTGGCCACGGCGCCGACCCCCAGCCGGGCGTTCGGCACGACCGACCCCACGGCGAGGAACTTGCTGGCGACAGCCACCCCGAACGCCTCGCCCACGTTCGCCACGATCGAGAAGGTCATGCCCAGACCCTAGCGAGCGCGATGGTGCCCGGCATCCGGACGGCCTGCGGCACCGACCGCGGGGGAGCGGCTAGCGTGGGCGCCATGCGCATCGGACTGCTCACCGGTGGCGGCGACTGCCCCGGACTCAACGCCGTGATCCGCGCCGTCGTGACGAAGGGGGTGACCACCTACGGACACGAGTTCGTCGGCTTCCGCGACGGTTGGCGTGGCCCGCTCGAGGGCCTCACCATGCCGCTCGGAATCGACGAGGTGGCCGGCATCCTCCCGCTCGGCGGCACGATCCTCGGCTCGTCGCGCACCAACCCCTACTCGATCGACCACGGCCTCGAGCGGATCCGCGAGAACGTCCAGCAGGCCGGCATCGACGCGCTCATCGCGCTCGGCGGCGAGGACACCCTCGGCGTCGCGAAGCGGCTCACCGACGACGGGCTCGGCGTGGTCGGCGTGCCCAAGACCATCGACAACGACCT
>CAYRLV010000515.1:0-2750 GCA_964425155.1 uncultured Ornithinicoccus sp.
CGCTGCGGATCTGCCAGAGCGCGCCACCGGCGATGGTCGAGTTGGCGTGCACGCCACCGTTGTCGTAGTCGACCGCGAGCAGCAGGTAGTCCTGGTCGGCCCGGCGACCGTCGTTGAGGTCGCGCAGTGCGCACTCCTCCTCCGGGGTGCCCGGGCAGAGGTGCTCGCCGATCAGACCGGAGTTGGGGTCGCTCTGGGGCACGCCGAGGTCGTCGTTCTCCATGGCGTCGCCGAAGTAGTCGCTGATCGCCTCGTTCAGCGCGCCCGACTGGTTGAGATAGATCAGGCCTGCGGTGTGCTCGGTGACGCCGTGCGTCATCTCGTGGCCGACGACGTCGAGCGCCACCGAGAAGGGGACACCGTTGTAGTGGCCGTAGACCATCTTGCTGCCGTCCCAGAAGGCGTTGGCGTAGTCGCTGCCGTTGTTGCTGACGTTGACGACGGACTTCATCGTGCCGCCCTTGCCGTCGACGCCGTCGCGGCCGAGCACCGTGCGGAGGTACTCGTAGACCTTGCCGGAGTTGACGTGTGCGTCGACCGCGCCGGCCGAGGTCACGTCGCCGGCGAAGACGTTGGTGTCGCTCTTGACCAGGGGGGTGCCGTCGGGCAGGGCCCCGGCGAAGTCCTCGTAGTCGCCGCGCTGGGCGTCGTAGGTCTGGATCTCGCCGCCGGTTTCGGCGTGCATGGCCCGGCTCTGGTCGCGCAGCTCGTAGCCGTCGGCGGTCTGGGTGATCTGCAGCGGCACGGTCTCGCCGGTGAACCGCTCGCCGCTGCCGGTCGTGGCCCCTCCACTGTCTGCCGTGTCGATCATGTTGTAGGACAGCGCGATCCCGCCGACGTGTGCGTCGACGAAGACGGCCTGCCGGACCGGCTGGCCGCCCTCGGTGGTGCCAGTGACCACGAAGTGCCAGGCGGTGAGGCCCTCGCCCATCGGGAGCACGACGAGGCCCTTCGAGGTGATGTCGGGGTCGGGGACCGACCGGACGGCGTCGTCGAGCGACAGCCGCTGCCGGGCGAGCGTCTCCGACACGTCGGGCGTGGTGTCCGCGGACAGGTCGGTGAAGATCTTGCCCGAGACCGAGTCGACCTCGTGGCCGCCCTTGGCATCGGTGAGGTTCACCGCATACTGGGCGCCGAAGACGGGCAGGCCGTGGTAGCGCTGGTTGAAGCGGACCGTCTGGTGGCCCTGGTGCGAGGTGGTGCCTGCGGCAACCAGGTTGCTCGAGGCGACGCGGTAGGTCGAGGTGTGCGCGGCGAGGTGCGCCCTGGCGGCGGCCGCAGGGGTGCCCTTGCGGACGGTCTGATCGATCTCGTGGGTGACGGACGGGGCGTCGGTACCGGCCGCGCGCAGCACCGCCCCCCGGTCCGAGGCGTGTGGCGCCCGGGGCGAGTCGCCCGGCGCGCTGCCGGGTGTCGCCGACGCGGGGCCGGCGACGGCGGACAGAGTCGCGGCGGCGGTGAGTGCCACCAGCACGCTCCGTCGGCGTGAGCTACCCATGTTTCCTCCGTAGGTTGGCTGCGACCGGACCGATGCGCGGCCGCCAACCGAATGATGGGGTCGCCGAGTGCGTGGCGGGAGGGGTCAGGGGTGGCGCGCTGTGTCCGTGGCGTAAACACGTCGCGGTCGTCGGCGCCGCGGAGTGGCGGGTGACGCCACCGTCGGCCGGTCAGGGTTCGACCGGCTCCGGGTGTGCGCTCTCCTCGGGGTCCAGCAGCCAGCCGGCGCGCACGGCGTGGCAGCCGAGCTGGAACCGGCTGCGGGCGTCGGCCAGCCGCATCATCCGGCTGACCCGCCGCTGCACCGAGCGGTGGCCCACGCCGAGGTGCCGGGCGATGCCCACGTCGGTCAGCCCGATGTGCAGCAGCCTCAGGATGGCTCGGTCCACCTCGTCCGGCTCCTGTTCGGCGGGAGCCGCGTGCAGGAGGCCGGAGCGGTCGGACTCCAGGGAGGCCGCAGTGAGCTGCCACCCCTTCTCGCGATAGGCGTGGAACAGCGCGACGAGGGCTGCGACCATGCTCTCCTCGTGCACGATCGCCGCGCCGGGCACCCGTTCGGCGCCGTGGGCCGGCAGCGGCAGCATCGCCACGCGTTCGTCCGCGATGACCAGCTGCATGGGGACGTCCTCGACCACCGTGAGCTCCTGGCCGGAGGCGAACGCCTCACCCACCAGGCCGGCCACATCGTCCCGGTCGAACCACGCGCTGTCGAGCACGATGCGCATGCGCACGCCCCGCTCCATCGCCTGGTGCTCGGCCGGGTTGTCCTCGACCGGGACGATGGCGCTCGCGCCGATGACCGGCTGGAACCCGAGGATCTCCGAGCGAGCCGCGAGCTGGATCTGCAGGAACCGGTGGCGCACCGCCTCCCGGCCGCGCACCACCTCGACGGGCGACCCCTCCGGCGCGGGCTGCACCTGCCGGTAGACCTCGGCGAGCGCCGCCATCTCGGCCTCCGACTCGCGCACCTCCTCCTGCCGGGCCGCCACCAGCGGACCGAGCGCGAGCAGCGGCGGCGTCGGGGTGTATCGCGTCCGGTCGCCGTCGACCTCGGCCACCGCGAGGCCCCGCCGCTCCAGTGACCGGAGTGCGGCCCGGAGGTCCTCCGGGCCGGGTTGGTCTCCCGACCGGGCCAGCAGCTGCACCAGCTCGTCGGCCGTGGAGGCGGGGTAGGTGACCAGGGCGCGGTAGGCCGCGTCCTCCTGCGGGCTGAGGCCGAGCGCGGTCAGCGCCATGCCCGCCACCTCGCCTCC
>CAYRLV010000516.1:0-1156 GCA_964425155.1 uncultured Ornithinicoccus sp.
GTCTAGTGCCCCGTCAGGTCCAGCCGGAAGCACACCCGGTGCTCGCCGGGGCCGTCGTGGTCGCGATGGACGGGGACGCAGTTGACCTCGTGGTCACCGGGTTCGAGGGCGAAACCCAGGCGTCGGTGGAACGCGATCGACCCGCGGTTGGCGGGGGAGGTGATGGCTCGGATCGTCGTCCTGCCGCTGCGCTGCGCCCGGTCGAAGAAGGTGCGGTAGAGACCCGCCGCCAGTCCCGCTCGCCGCCGCTCCGGATCGACGCCGACGAAGTGGATGTAGGCCTGCTCGGGCCGATCGGCGGAGTGGAAGCCCACGAGGAAGGCGGCGAGTCGCCCGTCGTCCTCCACGACCAGGCTGGTACCGGAGAAGTGCTCCAGGAACAACCGGGGGAGCAGCCTGGACAGCTCGCGTGCCTCGGCGGGGGAGCGGGAGTCGCCCCACCACAACCGGATCGCCTCGATCATGCGTCCGTGGTCGGCGGCCGTGGCCGCGCGTGTGGCCTCCACCAAGTGCCCTCTCGCCGTCGACGGTGTGCTGGCTCAGGCTATCCGGCCCCGACCAGATGCGCCTGCACCTCGGTGACCAGAGCACGCCCGTCGTCGGACAACTCGCCGAGGTCGCGTCCCTGCTTCTGCGCCTGCACGGCTGCCGTGATGCATGCCGCATAGTCCGGGAGGGCGGAGAGGGCATGGCGGCCGCCCGCGAGCTTGGACACGATCTCGCCGGTGGCGGCGTAGTGCCACGCGCGGCAGGCGTTCAGCACCGCATATCGCGCATCCGCGTGCGAGGCGCCCCACGCGAGCTCGTCGTGCAGGTAGGTCAGGATGGCGACCCGGTCGATGCGCGTGACCAACCTCTCCGGCTCCGGCCCGTGCACGGTGATGCCGGGTGCCGCCCGGACCACGGCCAGGTGCATGAGCAGGTCCGGGTCGCCGTCGCCGCGGTCCCGGACGACCCTCCGGCGTGAGGTCGCCGCGGTGCCGTCCGTGGCCACGTGCACCAAGTACGACCATGGTGGATGAGGTTGTCGCGCAAGTGATTCCGGTATGACGGACAGCTCGATCGGCGCGCCGGTCACCTCGGCCAGGTGGTCACCCAGCTCGAGCCAGGATGCCCGGGTGTCGTCGCACGCGATGCCCAGGTAGTCGAGGTCGCT
>CAYRLV010000516.1:1256-2748 GCA_964425155.1 uncultured Ornithinicoccus sp.
GGCGGGCTCGAGCGCGCTGGCGAAGGCGGCGGCCAAGGCCTCCTTGCGCCCCGAGGTCGTGCCGACGAACCGATGGAGCTGGCGGTGGACACCCCGTCCGCGCCAGGCGGGTTGTCGGCAGAAGATGTCGAACGGCTCCGCCAGTCCCAGCTCGTGCAGCAGGCCGACCACCCGCTCGACGCCGAGGGCGCGGATCAGTTCGTCCTCGAGGTCGTCGTGGCAGACGTGGAAACCGTGCTCGGCCATGTCGTCCGGCTGGTCGACCGGCAGCCCTTCGGCACGCAACGCGCGAAGGAAGAACGGTGCCTCACCGGCGTCGCAGAGGCCGAGGACGGTCGCGGGGTACGCCGGGTGCAGCTTGGCGCGCACGTGACGCCGGATGTTGGTCGCTCCGCCCATGTCGACCAGCTGGACGAGGTCCGGCTCGAGCGGGGCGCCTCGCACGGCGGCCGCTGCCCGCAGGGCGGCGACGTCGCTGCGCCCCTCGAGCAGCACCACCACCGGGTGATCCACGGCAACGGTCCCGGCGGGTCTCATGGCTGCCACCAAACCGTGTTCCGACCACGGATTCAACCCGATTGGGCGGGCAGCCACGCACCCACCACCGTGCCTCAGACGAGGAGGCAGAACGGGTGACCTGCCGGATCGGCGAGCACGTAGAGCGGTTCTCCTTCGTCTTGGCTGCGGTCGAGCAGGAGGCGCGCTCCCAGGTGCTCGGCCCGTGCGCGTTGCCGCTCCAGCTCGGCGGCATCCGGGACGGTGTAGTCGATGTGCAGCTGCATCGGGACCTCGGGGGAGGGCCAGGTCGTCGGGGTCAGCCGGTCGACCTCCTGGATCGCAAGCACGCGGTTCCCCTCGTCGTCGACGAGCACCAGCCAGTCGCAGTCGGTGTCGGGACCGCCGTCGGCCGGTGGCTCGTCGCCGGGTCGGTACTGCAGCCCGAGCAGCTGCCGGTAGAACTCGGCGAGTCCGCGGCCGTCGGTCGTGTCCAGGGCCGTGTGCAGGTATCGGGGGTAGGTGGCCACGGCGATTCCTCTCGCGGTCGGTTCGTCAGTCTCGGTTGAGCAGGGTGAAGTCGGCGAAGTCGAAGCCGGGGGAGACGACGCAGCTGACCAGGACGGGCTCGTCTCCGACCGGCCGGGCGGTCTGCCAGTGCCCGGCGGGCACCAGGGCCTGCGGGGACTGCCCGGCAGGCACGTCCGACCCGAGCAGGACGGTCTCGGGCTCACCCGGGCGGTCGCCGTCGCCCCCCACTGACAGGGCCAGCGGGCTGCCGCGGTGGTGGAACCACAGCTCGTCGGATCTCACCCGGTGCCAAGCCGACTCCTCGTCCGGCAACAGCAGGAACAGGATCCCGGTGGCCAGGGCGCGCGGACCGGGGTAGTCGTCGCCGAGCGCCGCGGCGGTGGCGCGCGTGCCGTGACGGTAGGTCTCCGCATACCAACCGCCCTCGGGATGGGGGCGTAGACCGAGGGGCTCGGCCCAGTCCGGC
>CAYRLV010000517.1:0-2733 GCA_964425155.1 uncultured Ornithinicoccus sp.
CCGCAAGGGCAAGGTCGACATCCTCGTCGCCACCGACGTCGCGGCCCGCGGCATCGACGTCGAGCACGTGACGCACGTCATCAACTACCAGTGCCCGGAGGACGAGAAGACCTACCTGCACCGCATCGGGCGGACCGCGCGGGCGGGCAACACCGGCGTGGCCATCACGCTGGTCGACTGGGACGACGTGCCGCGCTGGGGCCTGATCGACAAGACCCTGGACCTCGGGATCCCCGACCCGGCCGAGACCTACAGCTCCTCCGAGCACCTGTTCACCGACCTCGACATCCCGAGCAGCGCCACCGGCCGGCTCCCCCGATCGGCACGCACCCGCGCCGGCCTGGAGGCGGAGGAGGTCGAGGACCTCGGCGAGACCGGCAGCCACGCCGGCCGAGGCGGCCGCAGCCGTTCCGGACGTTCCGGCGGACGGAACGACCGGGGCGACCGGGGCGATCGCGGAGGCAGGAACCACCGCGGCGGCCGGGACGGCGCCGGATCCCGCCGGGAGGGCAGCGCACGACGCGACGGCGACAGCGCGAAGCCGCGCCGCTCGCGCAACCGGCGCCGCACCCGCGGCGGCCGCCCCGCCACCCGCTCGCAGGAGAACTCCTGACCGGTTGACGCGGTCAGTCGTCGCCCAGCGCCGCCCAGGAGGACTTCTCCGGCCCCACCGCCTGACCCTCCGCGCAGTGCTGGCGGTAGTCGCACCACGCGCACAGCGGTGAGGTCCGCGGCGCGAACAGCTCCGACTCGATGCCGATCTCGCGGAAGTCGGCATCGGCCCGCCGCGCCTCCTGGGCGATCGACTCGGCTTCGCGGACCTTGCGTTCCAGCGAGTCGGGCGTGTGCTCGTGCGCGACGATCTCACCGGTGGGGACGTGGTGCAGCTCGACCCGCACGCAGGTGGTGCGGAACATCCGGGCCGCGGCGACCGCATACAGCGCCATCGGCAGTGAGGTGCGCACGTCCTCGTCGGTGGGGGGCCGGCGGCTGGTCTTGTAGTCGACGACGACCAGTCCCTCGTCGCGCTCGTCGAGCCGGTCGATCCGGCCCTGCAGGGTGATCTCGCCGGTCTTGAACGCGACGGTGCGCTCGATCGCCCGCGGCTCGCGGCTCGGATCCACGCCCTCGAGGTAGCGCGCCACGTCGCGCTGGGTCCGCTCCCGCCAGGTCCGGGACTGGTCGGGATCGCGGAATCCCACGTCGATCCACGACTGCCGCACCAGCTCGGCGCCGCCCGCGGGGGTGCGCCGGGGCAGCGGCAGGTCCCACCAGTCGCGCAGCGCGTTGTGCGTGGCCACCCCGAGCGAGGTGTGGGCACGTTGCGCCCGCGCCTCGGGTCGCGGCCGGTCGAGGTAGGCCATCCGGTAGCGGCGCGGGCAGTCCAGGAAGGTGAGCAGCTTGCTGGGGCTCGCGGAGTAGAGCGGCGTCGGCATCCCACCGAACTGCTGCTGCACCGCCGTCCCTGCCGGGCCGGAACCGGTTGCCACGGACTCCATTCCTCGACCGTAACCCCGGGCACCGACTCCGCCGTGGACGGACGCGGATCTGTGGATGAGCCAGGGCTCGCCGGCCGACCCGGTCACCGACCCGACACCAGCCGTATGCGGAGCCGCCCACCTTCGGCAGCGCCTCCTGGCCGCGCGCGTGGACCTTCAGCCCCTGCCACGGCCTGTCGCAGGTTGGATCGGGTCGGCGTTCGTGACAGCCTGAAACCCAGCCCGAAACACGGAGTGGTGGCAGACGCCCTCCCCGACGGACGGAAGCGACCGATGAGCGACGGCACCTCCTCGCACCCCGACCAGCCCGACCAGCCCGAGCAACCCCGGGACCCGAAGCGGTACGGCGACTCGACCGACGCCTACCGGCAGGCGCCCCCGCCGCAGGGCGAGCCCTACGGCGGGTACCAGAGCATGCCGGACATGTCCGCCGGCCCCTCCGAGCCCGCCCCCCGGGCCAGCGCACCGTCCTCGATCACCAACGCGGTCAAGCTGATGTACGTCGGAGCGGGGATCAGCCTGATCGGCATCATCGTGTCGCTGCTCTCGACCGGCGACATGCGCGCCAGCGTCCGGGACGCCCTGCGTCAACAGGGCAAGTCGCTCGATCCCGACATCGTGGACCAGACGGTGACCGTCGGCATCATTCTCGGTGTGGTCTTCGGGCTGGTCGGCGTCGGCCTGTGGTTGTGGATGGCCAGGATGAACGGGAACGGCCGGTCCTGGGCCCGGATCGTGGCCACCGTGCTGGGCGGCATCAACATCCTGTTCACCGTGGTCAGCCTCGGCCGGAGCACCGCGACGGGCGTCAGCAGCGTCCTCGGCATCATCAGCGCGATCCTGGCCGTGGTGATCCTCGTGCTGCTGTGGCGCAAGGAGTCCAGCGAGTACTACGCCGCGCGGTCCGCCCCGCGCTGAGTCCTCGTGCCACGGCTCCTCGGCGACAGAGCTCGCTCCGCTCCATCCTCGTCGCTGTCGTCGCCGCGGCCTACTCGCGGGACGGTCGACTCGCGGGCGTGGGACGGGCGGGCTGCTCGCCGCCACGCGCGTCGAGGTAGCTGCGCTTGGGCACCATGACCTTGCGCCGGAACGTGCACACCACCGTGCCGTCCTGGTTGTAGCCGATCGTCTCGACCTGCACGATGCCCCGGTCGTCCTTCGACGTGGACTCCCACTTGTCCAGCACGGTCGTCTCGCCGTAGATCGTGTCGCCGTGGAAGGTCGGCGCCACGTG
>CAYRLV010000518.1:0-2726 GCA_964425155.1 uncultured Ornithinicoccus sp.
AGCCTGTTCAACTCGCTCGTGGGGGAGCCGGTCGCCACGGTCGGCGCCCGCCGCCCCACGACCTCGACGCCCACGGCCGCCGTCTGGGGTGAGGAGTCCGCCACGGAGCTGCTCGACTGGCTCGGTGTGGGTGCCCGGCACCACGTGCCCGCCCGCGAGGGCTTCGACGCCACCGAGGGAGAGCTCGACCTCGACGGCCTCGTGCTGCTGGACCTGCCCGACTTCGACTCGCGCGAGGTGGCCCACCGGGCCGAAGCCGACCGGGTGCTGCGCCTGGTCGACCTGTTCGTCTGGGTCACGGACCCGCAGAAGTACGCCGACGCGCGGCTGCACGACGACTACCTCGCGGCGCTCGCCGACCACGACACCGTCACCGTCGTCGTGCTCAACCAGGCCGACCGGCTGTCGATCGAGGATGCCGAGCAGTGCGCGGCCGATCTGCGACGGCTGCTCGAGGCGGACGGGGTCGCTGGTGCCGAGGTGCTCCTGACGTCAGCGACGACCGGCGCCGGAGTCGTCAGCCTGGAGCACAAGATCAGCACCGTGGTGCGCGGTCGCAACGCGGCCGAGCAGCGACTGGCCGGCGACATCCGCAGTTGTGCCCAGCGGCTGCGGCAGGGCGTCGCCGACGGCGAGGCACGTGTCGGTGACCGGGCCGATGACCGGCTGGTGGACGCACTGAGCCGCGCTGCCGGCATACCGACCGTGCTGGCTGCCGTGGAACGCGACTATCGGCGGTCCGCCGCGGGGCACACGGGCTGGCCGTTCACCCGCTGGGTCCGGGCGCTGCGGCCCGACCCGTTGAAGCGGCTGCGCCTCGACCCCGAGCGGACGACCGGGAAGGTGAGCGCCACGGACGTCCGGTTGGTGCTGGGCCGTTCGTCCCTGCCGCCCCCGTCGCCGGCGGCCCGCTCGGCCGTGGAGCTGGCCACCCGCGACCTGGGCGACCGCGCGGCCGAGGGACTTCCGCAACCCTGGGCGGAGTCGGTCGCCCGGGCCGCGTCGCCGCCCGGCCACGGGATCGCCGACGCGCTCGACCAAGCCGTGATGAAGACGTCGTTGCGCGGCCGGACGCCGTGGTGGTGGAGCGTGTTCGGGCTGCTGCAGTGGCTGCTCGCCGCCGTGGCCGTCGCCGGGCTGGTCTGGCTCCTCGTGCTGATGGTCCTGGGCTGGCTGCAGCTGCCCGACGTGGACACGCCGGCGTGGGGCCCGCTGCCCTATCCGATGCTGATGCTGGTCGGCGGGGTGGTGCTCGGGCTGTTGCTCGCGGCCCTCGGGCGGGTGCTGGGCCGGGTCGGTGCCCGCCGACGTCGCCGACTGGTGGCGCGGCGTCTGCACGGGTCCGTCGACGCGGTCGCGCGCGAGGAGATCGTCGCGCCGGTGCGGCAGGTGCTGGGCGAGCACCGCGAGGCGCGTGAGCAGCTGGAGATCGCGCGCGGCTGACCCGTCGTCCACACCTTCGGCCGGGAGGTCACACCGTCCACAGCCGGCCGGGACGGGGTGTCCCA
The DNA here is from genome assembly GCA_964425155.1 of uncultured Ornithinicoccus sp. Classification (GTDB taxonomy): domain Bacteria; phylum Actinomycetota; class Actinomycetes; order Actinomycetales; family Dermatophilaceae; genus Segeticoccus. The sequence continues at coordinate 1,509 of CAYRLV010000518.1, forward strand.
CCGACGATCTCGTCCCCACGCTGGGTCCAGGTGCCCGTCCGGGCGCGAAGTGCGGACCGAAGAGGTGGATGAGATGAACGAGGTCTTGGTGACCATCAACGGCAACGTCGTGGGTGACCCCGAGGTGCGGATGACCCGCGCGGGGGTCCCGTTCGTGACGTTCCGGCTGGCGTCCAACGTGCGGCGCCTCGACCGGGAGAAGGGTGAATACGTCGACGCCGAAACCAACTTCGTGAGCGTGTCGGCGTTTCGCTCGCTCGGCATCAACCTGGCCAACTCGATCAAGAAGGGCGACCCGCTGGTCGTCTACGGCAAGTTGCGGGTCAACCAGTGGGACAACGGCGAGCGCAGCGGCACCTCGGTGCAGGTCGAGGCCTACAGCGCGGGCTTCGACCTCAGCCGGGGCGAGGCGACGTTCGAGAAGATCGCCCGCCCGCAGCTGCGCAGCGCCGGCCAGCTCGGTGACCCGGCCGTCCAGGAAGCACGCGAACGGGTCGAGGGCCTGGTGCCGGACGGCTCGGACGAGCCGACCGCGCACTCGCCGGAGGACGCCTCCGGCGAGGCGTCGCGCGAGATCGGCCTGGCACAGCCAGCCACCGCCTGACGCTGCTCCGAGCCCCGCTCCGGGTGGGGGACAGCCTGCCCTCCGCCGATTTAGCCAGACCGGCACAGCCCGATAGCCTGAGGCCATGGCCGAGTTCATCTACACCATGACCAAGGCGCGCAAGGCGCACGGCGACAAGGTCATCCTCGATGACGTGACGATGTCGTTCTACCCGGGCGCCAAGATCGGCGTCGTCGGGCCCAACGGCGCCGGCAAGTCGACGATCCTGAAGATCATGGCGGGGCTCGACCAACCGTCGAACGGCGAGGCCAGGCTGTCCCCCGGCTACACCGTCGGCATCCTGCTGCAGGAGCCGCCGCTGGACGAGACCAAGACCGTCCTCGGCAACGTCGAGGAGGGGCTCGGCCAGATCAAGAAGGACGTCGACCGGTTCAACGCGATCTCCGCCGAGATGGCCGAACCGGACGCCGACTTCGACGCGCTGATGGCCGAGATGGGCAAGCTGCAGGAGAAGATCGACGCGGCCGACGCGTGGGACCTCGATTCGCAGCTCGAGCAGGCCATGGACGCCCTGCGGTGCCCGCCGGCCGACGCCGACGTGACGGTGCTGTCCGGTGGTGAGCGCCGCCGGGTCGCGCTGTGCAAGCTGCTGC
>CAYRLV010000519.1:0-2723 GCA_964425155.1 uncultured Ornithinicoccus sp.
GTGCTGCCGTTCCGGGGCAGCGGCTGCGCCCGTGTCCGTCGACGGCGGGTCAGACCAGGGCGCGGGCGTCCACCGGCCACCGGTCGAGGATCTGGTCACCGCGGGTGACGACCAGCTCGCGGGCAAGGTTGACCACCGGACACACGTGGTTGGGGATCAGCCGGACCAACGACCCGACCTCCGGTGGCTCCGTGGTGCCGTGCAGAGCGGCAACGCCGTGGTGGTCGTTGAGCTTCTCCACCCGGATTCGCGGCCAGCCCACCACCTCGGCGTAGCCCTCGAGCCACGGCTGCGTCTCTCGCCCGAGGCACTTGGTGCCGGCGTCGACCACCAGGTGACCCGGGACCGCCCGGCTGACCACGGTGGCCGCCACCGTCAGCGCCACGTCCTCGTTGCGGCAGCTGCCGATCGCGGCTTGCTGCCGGTCTCCGAATACGTAGGTGCCCGGCCGCTCTTCGGTGACCAGACCGGTGGCGGAGAGCAGGGCCGTGGGGGTCGAGCCGGCGCTCACCACGCGTGGCTCGATGCCGTTCGCGCGCAGCGAGGCCACCGCCGCCTCGAGACCGTCGACCTCGTCGCGGGCGGCCTTGTCCGCGGCGTCGCCGAGGCCGTAGGAGTGGCCGCCGTGCGTGAAGACGCCGGCGACGTCCAGGCCCAGTCGTGCGGCCCGGACCGCCAACGGGCCCGCCTCGTCGGGGCGCACTCCGGTGCGGTGTCCGCCGGTGTCCACCTCGACCAGGACACGCAGCGCAGGTGAGACCCCGTCCACGGCGTCCGCGAGCGCCGAGGCCGACGCGGTCGAGTCGAGCCCGACAGCGAGCGTGACACGCTCGGCCAGCTCCCGAAGCAGTTGCCGCTTCGGCCCGCCCGGCCAGACGGGATAGGCGACGAAGATGTCGTCGACGCCGGCGTCGGCGAGCACCGTGGCCTCACCGAGGGTCGCGCAGGTCATCCCGGAGGCGCCCTGCTGCACCTGAAGGCGCGCGATCGTCACCGACTTGTGCGTCTTGAAGTGCGGGCGCAGGGCCACGCCTCGATCCGCCACCTGCCGCGCCATCGTCGAGAGGTTGCGGTCGAGGACGTCGCGGTCGACGAGGAGCGCAGGTGTGTCGAGCTGGTCGGCGAGTGCGGGAGTGAGGTCTGGCACGACCGGATGCTATCCGGGCCGACTCGAGGGGGCCCGATCGTCATCCACCCGGGGCACCGAAGCGACGCGAGCTGAGGTCCTCCTGAGCGACGCGGCGGAGCGCCGACAGGACCGGTTCGAGCAGCAGGGTGCCGAGGACCACCTGGCGCAGTGCCGCCTCGGGGGAGTCGGTGGGCACGCTCTCGACGTCCAGCGCCGCGACGCCGGCCACGGCTCGGGCGTAGGCCTGCAGCCGCTCGGCGGAGAGGTCGAACCCGCCGCCGCGCACGGTGTCGAGGGCTCGCTCGAGCTCCTGCCGGGTCGGCGACCGGTCGTGCACCTGCCAGTCGAGCGCGTCGATCAGCGCGTCGGCTGCCGGGGTCGGCGGGGCGTCGCCGTCGGCGCAGGACCCGTCGCCGGGGATGGTCGCGTGCTGTGCCGTGCCGAGCAGGTCATGCCAGGCGGGGGGATCGTCGAGGACGCCGGTCACCCGCTTCGCGGTCTCGACGGACAGCCCCGCGCCGGCGACCAGCGCACGGACGAGACGGACGCGCGCGACGTGAGACTCGTCATACGCGGCTCTGGTGGCGCCGAGCGACTCGCCCGGGTGCAGCAGCCCCTCCCGCAGGTAGTACTTCAGCGTCGGGACGCTGACGCCGGTCTCCGCCGACAGCTCGGACATGCGCACGAGAACCTCCTTGACATTGGACAGTATCACTATCCATTATTGGGTAACGTCACTATCCAAGGAGCACGGCATGTCGGCGAGCACGAGGCGCACCACCCACGGACACCGCGGCGACATCGTCGTCTTCCTCATCGGGATGCGCGTGAACAGGTGGTGGCGACCGGACCAGTGGCTGCCCACCCTCGCCGCCATGACGCCGATGCTCCAGGAGCTGTATGCGGCGAAGGCCGCCTTCGAGCGCGGCGACGGCGAGGACCCGGGGTTCCTCGGTGCGCGGTCGTTCCTCGGCGCGGGCGGGCCGATGGTGGTCCAGTACTGGCGCAGCACCGACCACCTCTACGCCTACGCCTCGGACCCCGACGCGGAGCACCGCCCGGCCTGGCGTGCCTTCAACGCCCGCGCGCGGCGGGTGCCGGGTGCCGTGGGGGTGTGGCACGAGACGTATGCCGTGCCGGCCCGCGGGCACGAGAGCATCTACGTCGACATGCCGGTCGTCGGACTGGCCGAGGCCACGTCCAGCGTGCCGGTCGGCAGGCGCGGCGAGCGCGCCCCGGAGCGACTGGCCTCCTGAGCCTGGCGGGCCCGGTCGTCAGGCCGACTTGTCCTCGGCGGCCTGGGCGCGGGCCAGCACCTCGGTGAGCTTGTTGGCGCCGGCCACGACGGTGGCGGCGTGCAGCCGCCCGGGCTGGCGGGAGACCCGCTCGATGGGGCCGGAGATCGACACCGCCGCCACGACCCGGCCGGACGGACCGCGCACCGGGGCGGACACGGACGCCACGCCCTGCTCGCGTTCGCCGACGCTCTGCGCCCAGCCGCGGCGACGCACGCCGGAGAGCACGGTGGCGGTGAAGGCGGCACCCTGCAGGCCGCGGTGCAGCCGGTCCGGCTCCTCCCAGGCGAGCAGGACCT
>CAYRLV010000520.1:0-2710 GCA_964425155.1 uncultured Ornithinicoccus sp.
CGCATCTCGGTGTCGATCGCGAGCCCGTCCAGCACCGTGCTGCCGTCGAGGAGCGCGCGCACCAGGGCCAGGTCCTCGTCGGACCGGGCGTAGAGCGAGAACGCCGAGGTCAGCTGCAGCTGCGCGTCGCTGCCCGGCTCGGCCGCCGCCACGAGCGCTCGCAGTCGCGCGGCCATCGTCGCGAGGGTCGCCGGCCGGTGCTCCGGTGCCACGTATTGCGTCACCGTCACCTGCAGCTGCGCCAGCAGGGTGCGCAGCAGCGTCGAGTCGGCCTCACCGGGCAGCGTCTGCAGCACCATCTGGACGAAGTCGCGGGCCGGCATCTCGGCGTCCCGGGTCATGTCCCACGCGGCGCCCAGCACCAGGGCCCTCGGCAAGCTGTCCGGGAAGCCACGGGGGTGGGCCACCGCGGTGGCGAGTGACTGTTCGTCGAGGCGGATCTTGGTGTAGGCCAGGTCGTCGTCGTTGACCAGCAACAGATCGGGCTGGGGGAGACCCACCAGCTCCTTGACCTCGGTGCGCTCGCCGGCCACGTCCAGCTCCACCCGCTCGGTGCGGACGAGTCGCCCGTCGCGCAGCGCGTAGAGACCGATCGCCAGCCGGTGCGGGCGCAGCGTCGGGTGGTCCGGGTGGGCGCTCTGCAGCACCGCGGCCGAGGTGATCCGTCCGTCCGCGTCCACCTCGACCTGCGGCCGCAGCGTGTTGACGCCCGCCGTCTCCAGCCAGTCGGCCGACCACGCGGCCAGGTCGCGCCCGGAGGTGCGCTCCAGCTCGGCCAGCAGGTCGGCGAGCGTCGTGTTGCCCCAGGCGTGCCGCGCGAAGTAGGACCGCAGGCCGGCCACGAACGGCTCGCGACCGACATACGCGACCAGCTGTTTCAGGACCGACGCGCCCTTGGCGTAGGTGATGCCGTCGAAGTTGACCTCGACGTCCTCGAGGTCGCGGATCGGCGCGACGATCGGGTGGGTGGAGCTGAGCTGGTCCTGGCTGTACGCCCAGGCCTTCTCGGAGGTGCCGAACGTGGTCCAGGCGTTCTCCCACTGGGTGGCCTCCGCCTGCGCGGTCGTCGACGCCCACTCGGCGAACGACTCGTTGAGCCACAGGTCGTTCCACCATTGCATCGTCACGAGATTGCCGAACCACATGTGCGCCAGCTCGTGCAGGATGGTCAGCGCGCGGCGTTCGACCATGGCGTCCGGCACCTTGGCGCGGAACACGTAGATCTCGTTGAGCGTGACCGCACCCGCGTTCTCCATCGCGCCCATGTTGTATTCCGGCGTGAAGACCTGGTCGTACTTGGCGAACGGGTACGCCACGTCGAACTCGCGCTCGAAGAACGCGAATCCCCGCTTGGTGCAGTCGAACACGTTGCCCGCGTCGAGGTGCGGGGTCAGTGACTTGCGGCAGAACAGACCCAGCGACACCGGACCCGTGCGGGTGTGCACCTCGTCCCGCACCACGTCGTAGGGCCCCGCGATCAGTGCGGTGATGTATGACGCGATGCGCGGCGTCGGTGGGAAGGTCCAGGTCGCGCTGTGCGCGCCCTCGACCGGCTGCGGCTCCGGGGTGGGCTGGTTGGAGACGACCTGCCAGTGCGCCGGTGCGGTCACCGTGAACGCGAACTGTGCCTTGAGGTCGGGCTGCTCGAAGACGGCGAACATCCGCCGTGAGTCGGCGACCTCGAACTGGGTGTAGAGGTAGACCTCGTCGTCGACCGGGTCGACGAACCGGTGCAGGCCCTCGCCGGTGTTCATGTAACGGCCCGTCGCGTCGACCGTGAGCTCGTTGTGTCGCTGCAGCGCCGGCAGTCGCACCCGGCTGCCGTCGAAGTGCGCCGCGGGGTCGAGGTCCGTGCCGTTGAGCGTGATCCGCTCCGCCGAGTCGGCGATCAGGTCGATGAACGTGTCGGCTCCCTCCGTGGCGGCGTCGAACCGCACGGTCGTGGTCGTCCGGAAGGTCTCGGTGCCTGTGGTCAGGTCGAGGGCGACGTCGTAGGACGCGACGGAGAGCACGTCGGCGCGCTGCCGCGCTTCGTCGCGGGTGAGGTTGGTGCCGGGCACGGGTCATCTCCTGCTGGATCCGGGGGCGAGCTTCGGAAGGGCCGGCTCACGATGCTACGCGTCGCCGAGCGCGGCTCACCGGTTGTCCGGGGCGGCGGAGGGACTGGCAAGATGAAAGTCGTGAGCACCGCGACCAGCAAGGCGAACAGCACGGATCCCTCCGCCCGCAGTCAGGCCGAGATGTGGTTCGACCCGGCCTGTCCGTGGGCGTGGATGACCTCGCGCTGGCTGATGGAGGTCGAGCGGGTGCGCCCCGTCGACGTCACCTGGTCGGTGATGAGCCTCTCGGTGCTCAACGAGGGCCGCGACCTGCCCGCCGACTATCGCGCGATGCTCGACCGGTCCTGGGGGCCGGTCCGGGTGATCGTCGCGGCTGCCCTCGAGCACGGCGACAAGGTGATCAAGCCGCTGTATGACGCGATGGGCACCCGCATCCACTACCAGAAGATGGACGACCGGGCCCAGGTGATCCAGGAGTCGCTCGAGGAGTGCTGCCTGCCCCTCGACCTGGCCCGGTTCGCCGACACGGACGAGGTCGACGACCAGCTCCGGGCGAGCCACCAGCGCGCCATCGACCTGGTCGGGGACGAAGTCGGCACCCCGGTCATCTCCGTCGAGGGGGTGTCCTTCTTCGGCCCGGTGGTGTCGCC
>CAYRLV010000521.1:0-2693 GCA_964425155.1 uncultured Ornithinicoccus sp.
CCGACTTCTCCGATGCCCACGACACCGCAGTTGGATACGGCCTCATGCCGGGCCACGGCGGCCTCAACGATGTGCGGGTAGACGGCGCCGGACTGGGTCGTGATGGTGTCACCGGCGCGGTCGCTGTAGTAGAGGAAGCCATCCTCGTCCAGGTACCCGACGTCGGACGGTCGGAACCAGTCGCCGGGGAAGGTTGCTGCGGCGGTCAGATCGGGGAGATCCCAGTAGGCACCCAGGGACATGGCGCTGCGCACGCAGATCTCACCGGTCTCGTTCGGGCCCAACGTGTGGCCGTCTGGGTCCTTGATGGCCACTTCGAAGAACGGCCCTCCGGGACGCCCGACGCTGTCGCGTCGGGCTGGGTTCTCTTCGAGGTCCGTGGGAAGCAGGCGCGTGGTGATGGCGCCCTGTTCGGTGGAGCCGAACCCATGTGCCCAGACGGGTCCAAGGAGCTTGGTGGTCCGGTCGAGCTGATCTGCCGACCCGAAGAAGATCACCACGCGGCGTAGTTGGTGATCGATGCCGCCGCGCTGCTCCACCTCGTCCAGGATCTGGCTCCACAAGGGGGCGGGGGCAAACGTCCCGGTCACGCCCTCGCGCAGCATCGCGTCGACAACTTGTGCCGGTGAGAAGTTCTCGTCGTCGAGCAGGACGCTGCGTGCTCCGCGGATCAGGTAGGGATAGAGGGTCTGGAAACCGGCCGCCCATTGCAAAGCGTGGAAGTGCAGGTTCACGTCGTCGGTCCCGATCGGAGGGACATCGGGCCCGAAGGCGTCGAAGTGGAGCAGGTTGTGCTCGACGACGGCCTGCCAAGATCGATAGGTCTTGATCCACGGCTTCGGGTGGCCGGTGGTGCCGGATGTCAGCTGCAGGAAGCAGGGTGTGTCCTCGTCCACGTCAAGACCCGGCTCTGCCGCGCTGCCCTGGGCGACGACCTGATCGTAGGGAATGGCCCACTCGGGCGGGTTGGGGCCGATCGCGATGAAGTGCTCGACCGACTCCAATTTGTCGCGGTAGGCCGCCACGTCCGCAGCGAAGCGACTGTCGAAGACCAGGGCGGTTGCCCCGATGTGGTTCAGCGACCACACGTGGTCGTCCATCCCGAAGTGGGTGTGCAGCACCGTCCGCACGAGCTGGTGCTTTTCGAAGCCCAGCCAGATCGGGAAGATCTCAGGGACGTTGTAGGTCAGCACGCCCACCCGGTCGCCACGAGACACGCCCAGTTCGATCAGCCCGGACCCGATCCGGTTGGCTGCCTCGTTGACCTCGGAGAACGTCTGAGTGCTCACCACCTTCGAGCCGGCCAGACTAGTGAGGGCGACCCGTGGACCAAACCACAAAGCCGCCGAACGCGCCAACAGACCAGCTTGTACTTGCATCGACGGCCTCCAAGAAATCATCGAGGACAATGGTAGAGACAGGTCTGTCTCATCACTTATGGTTGCCTTCGGCCCGAGAGACTGTCAAGGGTCGAGGGACGACGACGGATGAGGAGACATGACGTCCACGAGGAACCTGCACTCCGATGATCCTGTCCGCGAGCGGATCCTGAACACCGCGACACGGATGTTCTACTACCGCGGCATCCCCGCCACCGGTGTCGACACAATCATCGAGTCCGCGGGGGTGGCGAAGATGTCCTTGTACCGGCACTTCGGCTCCAAGGAGCAACTGATCGTGGAGTGCCTGCGTCGACTCGACATCCGGTACCACCAGTGGTTCGTTCGGCAGGTCGAGGACAGGTCGACGGACCCTGCGACCAAGCTGCTGTCGTTGTTCGACGTGCTGGATGAGTGGTTCACGAGTAGCCACTTCAGAGGCTGTGCATTCATCAACGCCACCGTGGAGCTAGCCGACCCGCGCCATCCGGCACGTAAGCCCGCGATCCTCCACAAGCAGCGCAATCGGGACTACGTCCAAGAACTGGCCGCTGCGGCAGGCGTGTCGGAGCCGATGAATCTCGCCAAGCAAATCATGCTGCTGGTCGAGGGCGCCATCGTCACTGCGCTCGTGCAAGACGACCTCACAGCGGCACGCAACGCCAAGGCCGCGGCAGAGGTACTGGTGAATCAGGCATTGGACCCGGGTCTCGGCTGAATCGGGTGCAGACACCCCAAACAAGCGACCAGGAGCAGTAGGTACCCGATCGAGTGCTCAGAGTGGGAGGCCGTCCCCCTGTCCTGCCGACCTGCTCGTGGTGGCCAGCGTCAGGAGTGCACCAGCAGGCCGGGCAGCCGCCTTCGTGCGCCACGGAGGCAAGAGCGGACTGCGGTGGTGGTTACCGTCTTGAGGACGCGTGGCTCAGCCCTCACTCGGCTGCGGACACCGAAGCTGTCGCTCAGTGGAAGCGCCTGGGGCCCGGTCCCGGTAGGCTGATGGGCCCATCACCGCAGACCACAGGAGCTCACGTTGGCCCGCAAGACGCTCGTCCAGCTCACCGACGACCTCGACGGCAAGAAGGCCAGCCAGACGGTGAGTTTCGGCCTCGACGGGGTGGAGTACGAGATCGATCTCCACGACCGCAACGCCGACAAGCTGCGCAAGTCCCTGGACTCCTGGGTCGGTCACGCTCGTCGTACCGGCGGTCGCAAGCGCCGCCGCACCGCGAGCTCGGACCACACCTACGACGCCAGAGCCGTTCGTCGTTGGGCCGAGGCAAACAAGATCAAGGTCCCCGCTCGGGGCCGGATCCC
>CAYRLV010000522.1:0-2686 GCA_964425155.1 uncultured Ornithinicoccus sp.
GCCGGCTGGTCGGCCAGATGCACCTCTTCGGCATCAGCTGGGGGTCGCTGCGCTCTGGAGCGATCGGCTACTGGATCGCTGAATCCGCGGCAGGGCAAGGGATCACGCCGTTCTCGCTGGCGATGCTGGGCGACTTCGCGATGCGCGAGATGGGTCTGCACCGCATCGAGGTCAACATCCGACCGGACAACGCGGCGAGCCTGCGGGTCGTCGAGAAGCTGGCCTTCCGGGACGAGGGCCTGCGCCGCCGCTACCTGCACATCAACGGCGCCTGGCACGACCACCGGACCTTCGCCCTCACCCGGGAGGACCTCGCCGGGGAGACCCTCGTCGACCGGCTGAATCGCTCGTCAGGGCAGCCACTTCCGCGACACACCGAGCAGGGTCCACGCTAGGGGGCCCATACCACCTACCGTCGGGTATGTGCCGACCAGCAGCCTGATCTTCGTTCTCGTCGTGGCAATCTGGGCTGCCTACCTGCTGCAGCACTGGATCCGCCGCCGCGACCACCTGTCGACCGCGCGATCGGTCGACCGGTTCTCCGAGGCCATGCGGGTCCTCGAGCGTCGCAAGCCCCTTCCGGAGTCGCCCCTGGCGGCTCCGGAGCCGCGTTCCTACGCGGTCAGCCCGGCTCGCCCCTCCCGCGCCGCCGTCACCGTCAAGCGCGCCGCCCCGAAGCCGTCGGCCGAGGAGGTGGTCGAGTCGCCGCGTCCGGCCCGGGTGCGTGGCGGCGTCGCTCGGGTGCGGTCGGGCATGACCGGCCCGCGGCTGCGGGCCGCCTCCTTCGTCCTCTGCCTCGTGCTGCTGGCCGCCAGCGTCGTCCTGCTCGCCCTGGGCCGTGTGCCGTGGTGGGCGGTCGGGGTGGCCGGCGTGCTGCTGGTGGCCGACCTGGTCTGGCTGCGCCTGGCGGCCACGGCCACGGCGCGTCGAGCCCGGCGCGAGCACGCGGCCCGGACCGCGAAGCGTGTCCGGGAGCGCCGCGTCGCCGAGGCCGCCCGTCGCCGGGCCGACCCGCCCACGGCCGGGAGGCCCGTTGCCGGGGACCCCGCCGCCGCCCGGCAGGACCCTGAGCCGCAGCGCGTCGACTCCGTCTACGACCCGCACGCCGCCGACGAGGTCGCTTCTGCTCCGGCGCACGTCGCGGTCGAGGAGGCCGTGGCGCCGGCCACCGCCGCTCGCGGGCCCCGACCGGGGGAGTGGCAGCCGGTGCCGGTGCCACCACCCACCTACACGCTCAAGGCCAAGGCTCCCGAGCGTCCCGCCGCCCCGGCCGATGTCACCGCCGGCTCCGAGCCGTTCGACCACACCGCCACCGGCGCCCACGACACGGGCGAGGGGGTCGGCGGGGCTGCTGCAGGTATGCCGACCGGCCCGGCCGGTGACGAGGCTCGCCCGGCCGCCGAGGCGCCCTACGGGCAGGACCTGCCCTTCGACGGGCTCGCGCTGGACGAGGAGCTCGAGGACCTCCCGCCCGTCTACGCCGTCGGCTGACCGCGCCGACGAGTGGCACAGCTCCTGGCGAGCGGCACAGCCCTACGTGTGCCACCCAGCCGGAACTGCGCCGGTGGTGGAAGGGGCGGTCCGGCCCAGCCGTAGGCTCGGGCTATGACGGACACCCAGATGACCTACCGCCCGCTCGGTGACTCCGGCCTGCTGGTCAGCACGGTGGGGATCGGCTGCAACGCCTTCGGCACCCGCGTCGACCCGGAGGGCACGACCGCCGTGGTGCACGCCGCGCTGGACGCGGGCATCACGCTGTTCGACACCTCGGACACCTACGGACTCGGCCAGAGCGAGACGCTGCTCGGCAAGGCGCTCGGGTCGCGCCGCGACGACGTGGTCATCGCGAGCAAGTTCGGCATGGACATGCAGGGCGCCAACGGGGCCGACCACGGGGTCCGCGGCTCGCGCCGCTACATCCGGCGCGCGGTCGAGGCCAGCCTGACCCGGCTCGGCACCGACCACATCGACCTCTACCAGTTGCACGCGCCCGACCCGGTGACCCCGATCGAGGAGACCCTGGCCGCGCTGACCGAACTGGTGCGCGAGGGCAAGGTGCGCTACCTCGGCAGCTCCAACCTTGCCGCCTGGCAGGTCGTCGACGCCGACTGGACGGCGCACAGCGCCGGGCTGGAGCGGTTCATCAGCGCGCAGAACAAGTACTCGCTGCTGGACCGTCGGGCCGAGGCCGAGCTCGTCCCGGCCTGCGAGCAGGTGGGCGTCGGCATCCTGCCGTTCTTCCCGCTGGAGTACGGCCTGCTCACCGGCAAGTACCGCCGCGGCGAGGACGCGCCCGAGGGCACCCGTCTGGCGCTCGAGTCGCAGCGCGCTCGGCTGGAGGGCGCCGACTGGGACCGGATCGAGGCGATCGCCTCCTTCGCCAAGGAGCGGGACCTCTCGATGCTTCAGGTCGCGATCGGCGGCCTGGCGGCTCAGCCGGGCGTCGGGTCGGTCATCGCCGGGGCGACCAGGCCCGAGCAGGTGACGGCCAACGTCGAGGCCGGTCTCTGGGAACCGTCGCTGGAGGACCTGGCCGTGCTCGACGAGGTGACCTCGGCCGGCTGACCCGGCCACCCCGCATACCGGCCCGATCCCCCCCGGCCTCGTGGGCAATGGTTGTGGGATCTGCGTGAGGAAACCGCCGGTGGATTCACGCGGTGGTCGCAACACCTGGTGGATTGGACTG
>CAYRLV010000523.1:0-2685 GCA_964425155.1 uncultured Ornithinicoccus sp.
GACAGGCAGGACAGGCATGGCGGCGCTGCCCCGGGGAGGGCAGCGGGACCGAAGCGAACCATCCGAACAACGGAAGAGGCCGAGCGGCAGATGAAGATCGTCGTCTGTGTCAAGCACGTGCCCGACGCCCAGTCGGAGCGCACGTTCAACGAGGACAACACCACCGACCGCGAGGGGGTCGACGGACTGCTGTCCGAGCTCGACGAGTACCCCGTCGAGGCAGCCCTCCAGCTGGTCGACGCCGAGGAGGGCGACGTGACCGTGCTCACGGTCGGCCCGGACCAGGCGGCGGACGCGATCAAGAAGGCGCTGCAGATGGGGGCGCACCAGGGCGTGCACGTCAACGACGAGGCGATCCACGGCTCCGACGCCGTCGCGACCTCGCTGATCCTGGCCGAGGCGATCAAGAAGATCGGCGACGTCGACCTGGTGCTGACCGGGCTGGCCTCGACCGACGGCACGATGAGCGTCGTGCCGGCGATGCTGGCCGAGCGGCTGGGGCTCCCGCAGGTGACGGTGGCGTCGGAGCTGACCGTCGAGGGCGGCACCGTGACGATCCGCCGGGACGGGGACGTGGCCTCGGAGACCATCGAGGCGTCGCTGCCGGCCGTGGTCTCGGTGACCGACCAGATCAACGAGCCGCGCTACCCCTCGTTCAAGGGCATCATGGCGGCCAAGAAGAAGCCCGTGGAGTCGTGGAGCCTGGCCGATCTCGGGGTGGACCCCAGCTCGGTCGGTCTGGCGGCGGCGTGGACCACCGTCGAGTCGTTCGAGAAGCGGCCGCCGCGGCAGAAGGGCACCATCGTCCCCGACGAGGGAGACGGCGGCACCAAACTCGCCGAGTTCCTCACCGCGCAGAAGTTCGTCTGATCGACCAGAGACAAGGAGATTGACCATGGCTGAAGTTCTCGTTCTGGTCGACCACGCCGACGGTGAGGTCCGCAAGACGACCAGTGAGCTGCTGACCATCGCTCGCCGCCTGGGCGAGCCGTCCGCCGTCTTCGTCGGCGCCGGCTTCGATGCCGCGAAGGAGGCCCTCGCGCAGTACGGCGCGGAGAAGGTCTACCGCGTCGAGTCCGCCGACGTCACCGACCACCTGGTCGCGCCCACCGCCGAGGTGCTGGCTCAGCTCGTCGAGTCCGTTTCCCCGGCGGCGGTGCTCGTGCCCGCCTCCGCCGACGGCCGTGAGGTCGCCGCCCGGCTGGCCATCAAGACCGAGTCCGGCCTGATCACCGACGCCGTGGACGTGCAGCCGGCCGACGGCGGCGTGCGCACCGTGCAGTCGGTGTTCGCCGGTTCCTACACGGTCACCTCGGTGGTCACCAAGGGCACGCCGATCGTGGCGGTGAAGCCCAACTCCGCCACGCCCGAGGAGGCCTCGGGCGCCGCGGCCGACGAGGTCGTCGACGTCACCGTGTCCGACGCCGCGAAGACCGCACGGATCACCGACCGCAAGCCCAAGCAGGCGTCCGGTCGCCCCGAGCTGACCGAGGCCGCGATCGTGGTCTCCGGCGGCCGCGGCACGGCCGGGGACTTCTCCCCGGTCGAGGAGTTCGCCGACACGCTCGGCGCCGCGGTGGGCGCCTCGCGTGCCGCGGTCGACGCCGGGTGGTACCCGCACAGCAACCAGGTGGGCCAGACCGGCAAGCAGGTCTCGCCGCAGCTCTACGTCGCGGCCGGCATCTCCGGCGCCATCCAGCACCGGGCCGGCATGCAGACCTCCAAGACGATCGTGGCCGTCAACAAGGACGAGGAGGCCCCGATCTTCGAGCTGGTCGACTTCGGTGTCGTCGGCGACCTGTTCAAGGTCCTGCCCCAGGCGACCGAGGCGGTCAAGGCGGCCCAGGGCTGAGTCCCGACCACCCGCCATACGAGGACCCACGGGCCCGGCACCGAGCACTCGGTGCCGGGCCCGGTCCGTCCGGTCAGGTCGCCCACGGGGGCGTGTCTCGCCTAGAGTCATCGGCCGTGGACGAGGTGAGCGAGGACGAGTTCCGATCGGTGTATGGCGCGTGGGCGCCGCGCGACGCGAACGACGCCGCGGCGCTGCTGACGGGCTTCGAGGGGGACTGGTGGCTCGCGGGCGGGCAGGCGCTGGAGGCCTGGACCGGAGTGCGGCGCGAGCACGACGACCTGGACGTGTCGATCCTGCGGCGCGACCTGCCGGTGCTGCGCCGCCACGTCGCCGGCCGACGGCACGTGTGGGCCGCGTTCGGCGGGGCGCTCAAGCCGCTGTGGCCGGGCGACGCGGACGGGGTCGACGAGCTGCCGGAGGGCTGCGGACAGGTCTGGCTGCGGCGGGACGCGTTCTCCCCGTGGGAGTTCGACGTGCTGCTGAACCCGGGGGAGGCCGGGGAGTGGGTCAACCGGCGCCACCCCGAGCTGTCCACCAGCCTGGAGGAGGCCACCTGGGTGGGGGACGGGACGCGGGGCGTGCTCGGGGTGCGGTACCTGCAGCCGGAGATCGTGCTGCTGTTCAAGGCCAAGCACCTGCGCGCCAAGGACCGTGCCGACTTCGAGGCGACCCTGCCGCTGCTCGACTCCGACCGGCGGGCCTGGCTGCGCGCCGCCCTGGAACGCGTCCACCCCGGCCACTCCTGGCTCACCCGCCTCCCCGACCCCACCCCCCAGCATCACCGTGAGGAATCTTCGTGAGGTTTGGTGCCCTGTGAGGGCACCAAACCT
>CAYRLV010000524.1:0-2678 GCA_964425155.1 uncultured Ornithinicoccus sp.
GGCGCCACTCGCTGACCCGGCGACGCTCGGGGGTCACGGGCGGGTCGTCGCCGGCCCCGGCTCGATCGGACTCACCGGGACGGTCGGCGTCCGACGGGGCACCGGTGTCGTCGGGGGCTCCGCGTCGCGCGGCTCGGAGGCGTCCACCTCCCGGGTCGTGATGCCCTGGGCCGCCGTGCAGGTACGGCCGGGTTCGGGTGGATTCGCGATCTTCCGGCCGTTCACCACGCTCACGTCGTCGTAGACCGGGCGGCCCTGGATCAGGTTGCGATAGGTGTAGGTGGTGAGTGACTGCATACTGCAGTCCTGCCCGAAGACCGCGATGTCGAACGAGTAGGGCTGGCCGGGCAACTCGCCTTCGTCCTGGCGCTCCTGCGGATTGTCCGGAGCCTGACCGGTCAGGAAGTGGCTGACGGTGCCGCCACCGGTGAAGGTGCCGACCTGGATCCGGTTGCCCTCGCGGTCGGCGCTGTGCATGTGGCCGTTGACGCGGATGCTCGCGGCCTGGACCGACTCCACGGCGGCCGGCTCGTGTGACGCCACGATGTCGGCGTGCTGCCGCCCCTCGAAGGCGCGCCGGAACGCCTCCGCCGCCGGCTTCTGCTTCTCCGCGTTGTCCTGGTTGTCGTCACCGAACCAGCGAGGATCGTTGAAACCCGCGACGGAGACGCCGTGGACATCCACCTCGGTGTAGTGCCCGCGACTCGGCTCGAGCAGGATCACGTTGGGGATGCGGGACATCCGGCGCAGCAGCGACTGGTCGTCGGGGCTGCTCGCGTCGTGGTTGCCCCGGACGAAGAGGTAGGGGACCGGCAGGCTCTCGATCGACTGGAACAGCCCCGCGACCTCGGCCTCCTTGACGTTGCCGAAGTTGAGCAGGTCGCCGGTGTCGATCACCGCGTCGATGTGCTCGTCCTCGATGATCTGCTTCATGATCGGGTACTGGTTCGCCCCGTGGATGTCCGAGACGAGCAGGAAGCGGGCGCCGGCCGGGCCCCCGAGCCCCGAGGGCACGAACTTCTCCTGCAGGGCCTGGGACAGCGCCAGCAGGTTCTGGACGTAGGGGATGGCTTGCTGCGCGCGCACCCGCACGTCCGCGAGCAGGCCCGCGTTGCTCCGCACGGTGCTGAGCAGGCTCGTGGTGCGGAACGACGCCAGGTTGTCGGGTCGGTAGGCGTACCAGGCACCGACCGAGGGGACCACCAGCGCGCCGGCCGCAGCCACGGCAGCGACCTTGAGCAGGGTCCCGCGCCGTCGCGGACGCCCGCTGCGGCGGACCAGCACGACGATGATCGCCTGGGTGACCAGCACCCCGCCCAGGAACTTGCCGCCGAGCTGGACGATCGCGGAGCGGAGGGCGTCGTCGACCTCGTGTGGCTGCGGCTCCAGCAGCTCCAGCGAAACGGGGCGTTGCTCGAAGAGCTCGGTGACGCTGGCCTTGAGCTGCACGGTCGCGTCGATGCCGGGTGCGGGTGCCCAGCCTCCGAAGTCGAGGTCGATGTCCCCGAAGGTCGTCGGGCCGTGCAACGTGCTCGTCTGCCAGGGCAGCGGCGACAGGCGGAGCGTGGCCCGGTAGTGGTCGGTCTCCACCGTGCTGGGGAGCACGCTGGTCGCGGCCACCCCGCCGAGGAATCCGCTGATGCCCAGCGCGATCACGGCCAGCACGCGCGGGATCCAGCGACGCGTCCTCGTGCCGAGGCTCCTCGGCGGGGCGTCCTCGCTCCGCGCGTCCTCGCTCATGACCGCCCATGCTAGGTCGCCGGACGGGGCGGTCGACTCCGGTGCAACCAAATCGCCCGACGCGACGTCTGATCAGCGAGTTGGGCCGCAGGGCCCGACCACAGGGAGGGGATTTCGATGATCAGGCACGCCCGTCGACGAGGCGCCGTTCTCGTGGCTGCCGCCGTCACCTCGACGCTGCTGCTCGGAGCCTGCGGCTCGGAGGGTGGCCCGGTCGTCACGGCGCCGACGAGCACGCCCTCGTCGACCGCACCGGTCACGACCCCCACGCCGGCCCCCACGGCGTCGAGCCCGACGGCGCCTCCGTCCACTCCCGCCCCCACCGAGACGGTGGAGCCGCAGACCCCGCCGCCGCCCCCGCCCCCGCCGAGCACGAGTGACGACCCGTCCCCGTCGACCACCCCGCCGTCGCGGGACCGCACCAAGGTGCTGCTCGGCTGCGTCATGGCCACGATGTACATCAAGACGGCGACGGCACGGTGGAACGCCGCCACCAAGACGCACAGCGCGTCGTCCCGCAAGGCCGCCGGAAAGACGATGAGCGACATCGCGACCAAGCTGCGTCAGCAGGGCCGCAAGAGCGGCCACGCCACGTTCAACCGGCTCGCGCGGACGCTCGCGAAGGACTTCGACGACATGGCCGAGGGCGCCAGGACCGGTACCCCCGTCGATGCCGGGAAGGCCAACGAGCACCGGCGGGCACTGGGCGACTTCTGCCAGGACTTCGTCAAGAAGAAGCCCGGTCACGCCGTCACGGCCGGGTGACGGCGGGGTAGCCTCCTTCCTACCGTCATCCCCGACCGGACGGAGGCCCGCGTGGACGCGGACGTGCTCGTGGTCGGGGCCGGTCTCGCCGGCCTCGTGGCGACCGCGGAGGCGGTTCGTGCCGGTCGCTCGGTCGTGCTGGTCGACCAGGAGTCGTGGCGCAACCTGGGCGG
>CAYRLV010000525.1:0-2677 GCA_964425155.1 uncultured Ornithinicoccus sp.
GAGATGAGGAAGACCTCGTAGTCCATCGACAGGCCGAACACGATGGCCAGCATCAGGATCGGCTGGGTCACGTCCAGGTAGCCGGGTGAGGTGAAGCCGAGCAGCCCGGACAGGTGGCCGTCCTGGAAGATCCAGGTCACCACCCCGAAGGAGGCGCCGAGCGAGATCGCGTTCATCACCACGGCCTTGATCGGCAGCACCACCGACCCGAACGCCAGGAAGAGCAGCACGAGCATCACCAGGACCACGGTCAGCGCCATCCACGGCAGGTGCGAACGAATCGACGAGACCAGGTCGACCGTCTCGGCGGTCGTGCCGCCCACCAGGGCGGTGGCGCCGTCACCGGGCGAGATCGCCCGGATGTCCTTCACCAGCTGCTGGGAGGCCTGCGTCTGGCCGTCGCCGGACCAGGTCACCTCCACCAACGAGGTCGGGTCCCCGGACACCACCGTCGTGCCCGTCACCTGGACGGACCGCACCTCCGGCAGGTCCGCGATCGCCGACGTGTATGACGACAGGTCGCCTCGGTCGGCGCCGCGCACCACGATGTTGGCCGAGGAGGTCACCCCGCCGAACCGGTCGGCCATGACCTGCGACGCGACCCGGCTCGGGGCGTCGCTCGGCAGCACCCGCTCGTCGACGCTCCCCCAACGGGCGCCGAGGAACGGGGAGCCGAGGGCCACCAGCGCGACGACGATGACCACGAGGTAGGCGACCGGGCGGCGCATGACGCTGTGCGCGAGCCGTGCCCACGCGCCATACGACTCCGGTCGGGACGCACGCAACGGTCCGGCGTCGGCCGCGTGGCGGCCGACTCGGCGCCCTTCGCGACGCCACGGCATCCGACCGAGCTCGATCCGCGGGCCGAGCACCGTGAGCAGCGCGGGCAGCACCGTCAGCGCGGCGACCATCGCCACCAGGACGGCGGCCACCCCGCCGAATCCCATGGACCGCAGGAAGTTCTGCGGGAACAGGAGCAGGGAGGCGAGGGACGACGCGACGATGAGCCCCGAGAACAGCACCGTCCGCCCCGCCGTCGCCATGGTCCGCGCGACGGCGACGTTGACGCTCGGTCTCGTGGCGTCCGGCTGCGCGGCGAGCTCCTCGCGGAACCGGCTGACCACGAAGAGGGCGTAGTCGATCGCCAGCCCCATCCCCAGCAGCGTGATCACGTTGATGGCGAAGACCGACACGTCGGTCAGCCCGGTGATCAGCCGGACCACGGCGAAGGCACCGAAGACCGCGATCCCGCCCACCAGGGTCGGCATCAGCGCGGAGACCAGGCTGCCGAAGATCACCAGGCTGAGCAGGAAGACGATCGGCATCGACAGGCTCTCGGCCCGCGAGATGTCGCTGGAGACCTCGGTGTTGACGTCGGAGAAGACGGCGTAGGCACCACCGACGTCGGTGCGCAGGCCGTCGGCCGCGAGGTCATCCTTGATCGCGGCGTAGTCGTCCGTCTTGGCGTCCTGGCTCTCGCCGCGGAGCGTGATCACGACGCGGGTGGCGTGCCGGTCGGCGCTCACCAGGCTCGGCGCCTGGGTGTCGTACCACGTGACGGCGCGTTGGACGTCCGTGCGTGGCAACCCCGCCACGACGTCCTGGACCGCGCGCTCGAACCGGCCATCGGTGACCGTGAGGTCACGGCTCGAGTAGATCGCGACGACGTCCGACTCGTGCCCGCCGAAGGCCGACTGCTCGAGCGCCAACTCCCGGGCCGACTCGGAGCCGGGGTCGTCGAAGCCCCCGTCGCTGAGCTGCCCGAACGCTCCGACTCCGAAGACGGCGGCGCCCAGCACCACCACCAACCCGCCGAGCAGGATCGCCCACGCCCGGCGCCCCACCACTCGTCCCCATGTGAGCATGACTCGCACCTTTGCTACCTAGCATCACGAATGTTTACAGCGTTTACTGTGAACGGTGTAAACTCTGGTGTCAACCGTTTATGGTTCAATCGCGAGGACGAAGGGAGCGAGACGATGGCAGCAGGGGAGGCGGCCGGGGTCGCTGACGCGACCGACGGCCGGGCGGTGCCCACCACACCCGCCCCCACCACCACGACCACCACGCCTCCGGTCCCCACGACCCGGCGCGAGCGCCAGCGGCAGGCGACGTTCAGCGAGATCGTGCAGGTGTCCCGGCGGCTGCTCGCGACGACCGGCGACCTGTCCCTGCGGGCGGTCGCCGCCGAGATGGGGATGACGCCACCGGCGCTCTACCGCTACGTGGACAGCTACGCCGAGCTCCTCCTCGTCGTCGTGCGCGCCGTCTTCGACGACGTCATCGCGCAGATGGCGACCGCACGCGACCGCCACCCGGACGACCCGGCCGCCCAGATCGTGGCCGCCGCCACGGCCTTCCGGGCCTGGGCGCTCGGCAACAAGGCCGAGTTCCGGCTCGTCTTCGCCTCCCCGCGGCCGGACCTCGACGAGGTCGACGGGGAGTCGCTGGCGACACGGACCGGCCCACCCCGCATCGAGTCGTTCGCCGCATGCCCGCCCAACGACGGGTCGGACGCGTTCAGCGCCTTCTTCAGCGAGCTGTTCGCGCAGGTGTGGGCGCGCTACCGATTCCACGTCCCCACCGAGGACGAGCTCGACCCCGAGGTGCTCGAGGTACTCTCCCGGTCGCCCCTCCCCGAAGCGACGATCGACGGCTTCGGCCCGGTCACGCCCGG
>CAYRLV010000526.1:0-2672 GCA_964425155.1 uncultured Ornithinicoccus sp.
GGTCGTCGTCGGTGACGGGTTGGCCGGGAACCAGCGGGTGTGCGGCGACGTAGACCGGGGCGGTGTCGTCGGCAGCAGCGACCACGCGGCTCCCGAGGACCACCGCGAGGAGGACCAGGAGGACACCGACCAGCAGCCGCCAGTCCTTCCACGACGGTCGTTGCAGGCGAGCCGCCTGGGGTGTGGGTAGATCTGGCACGAGTCGCCCCCATTGGATAGCATGCGAACTGAAGCAAACGCAGGAATACCATGCTTAGCCGCGGCAAAGTCAAGAGGACGTCTCGACACAGTAAAGAATCGGTCAGATCGTCCTCAGCCGCGTCCATCCTCCAGGAGGGCAGCCCAGTCATGGCTCCACGATTCATCCAGTTGGCAGACGTCGCCGAGGTGCTCAACATCTCCTCGTCGCAGGCCTACGCCCTGGTCCGTTCCGGTGAGCTGCCCGCGATCAAGATCGGCGGACGCGGGCAGTGGCGCGTGGAGTCGGACCAGCTCGAGGAGTACATCCAGCGGATGTACTCCGAGACCCGCACCTTCGTCGAGGCGCACCCGCTCGGCCAGAATCCCGAGGGCGACGAGAAGGCCTGAGCGGCGCTCCAGCCGCGGGCCGGCGACCCGACGACGCGAGCTATCTGCTCCAGACCACGGCGATCGCGGAGAACGGCACCACCAGGCGGCCGGTGACGTTGGCACGGCGCCGCGGCACGTCCGCCGGGTGCTGGGCCAGGTCGAGGTGGTCGGAGCCGATCCGGTCGGGCGTGCCCGCGACCGACCGGCCGTCGACGTCCAGCAACCGCACCACCGCCCGGTCACGGCTCAGCACCCGAAGCGCGTGACCCAGCCCGAACCGTCGCGCCACCGTGGGGCTCTGGTTCGAGCGCTCGGCACATCCCGAGACCGCCAGCAAGGCGGTGAAGGGCACGAGCGCGCTGCGTCTCCCCTCCGCCTCGAGCAACATCCAGTCACGCCCCACGTCGGCGAGTTCGCCGGCGACATCGCCGGCACCGCGCACCCGCAGCTGCAGGCGCCGGCTCACCGAGGCGGCGAGCCGGTCCCCCAGCGCCACGTCGGCGCGCTCGCGGCGGACCCGGTCGGCCACCTCGAGGTCGAGGTCTCGGGCGGCCTCTGCCTCGAGCTGGCCCTCCAGGTCCGCGAACAGCTCCTGCCAGCGCATGGCCCCAACCTACGACCGCCGGGCCCGTGGTGGCGGCATCCTGCGCCAGCGAACTTGTCCACATAGATCGCAAGCAAACGTAGGCAAACAGCATCAAGTGCCCTATAGTTCCTCGTACCGACCGATTCGAGGGGGAACCATGGATCGCCATCCGACCCGGGGGCACACCACGCCGTGGCACGACCGCCGTCGGCGTCGCCGAGCCGCCGCGCGCGGCGCGCTGGCCACCACGGTCGGCGTGTTCGCCACCGTGGCGTTGGCCGGCCTGACCCGGTCGACCTGGCAAGGCGTCGGTCATGCCCCGGGACCCGCGGACGCCGTGCAGGTCACCGCGGTCGGCCTGGCCACCCTCGCGGCCGCGTGGCTGACCGTGCTGCTGGCGCTGACGACGGCCGGCCTGCTCCCGGGGACGTTCGGCGCGTGGGGGCGCCGGGTCGGTGCGTTCCTCGCGCCCGGGCCCTGTCTGCGGCTCGCCACCGTGCTGCTCGGGGCCGGGCTGGCGGTCACCGGCACCAGCGTGCCGGCCACCGCCGCTCCTGCCGGTGTCACCGTGGCCGCCGGTGCGCACGCCCCGGGTCCGGCGCCGACGCCGGCGTGGCCCGACCCCGCCTTCGCACCTCAGCCGGGCAGCGACGCACCGGACGCCGGCTGCCTGCCCACTCCGGGATGGCAGCCCGCCGGGGCGGCCGTGCGACGCAGCCACTCCGACGTGAGTCTGCTCAGCCGGTGCCCCGAGCAGGACGACCCGGCCCGGTGGGTGGTGCACCGCGGCGACACCCTCTGGGGGATCGCCGCCCGTCACCTGGGTGACGACGCCACGCCGGCAGAGGTGGCCCGGGCGTGGCCGCACTGGTATGCCGCCAATCGCGACGTCATCGGCGACGACCCCGATCTGCTCCTGCCGGGCCAGGTCCTGACCGCGCCAGAGGAGGTCGCACGATGAGTCTCGCCGCTGTGCCGGATACCGGCCCCGTGCGGTTCCGGCCGATCCCCCGCTCGACCCCTCGCCGACTGCGCTCGGTGCCGAGTCTGGAGCCGACCCCGCAGGAGTTCGTCCAGGGCACCCTGGCGGTGGACTTCCAGCACCAGGGAGAAGACCCGGTCTTCGGTCCGCAGGCCACGGCCACCCTCGACCTGCCCGAGCCGCGGCCGTGGGTCACCCGGCTCGCCCAGGCGATCATCGAGACGACGGCAGGCGTCCGGCCACCGGCACAGCTGCTCCGGTGGCTCACTCCGGAGCTGTATGCCATGGTCTCTCGCCGCGGCGCGGTCGCCGCCCGCCGTGGTGCGGCACACGGTCGGCGCGCGGTGGTGCGCAGCGTGCACCTGTGCGAGCCGGCGGACGGCGTGGTCGAGGCCTCGGTCGTCGTGCTCGACGGGCCGCGGGTCCGCGCCATGGCCCTGCGCATGTCCGGCGTCGACCACCGGTGGCTGGTGACCGCCCTGCACCTGGGCTGACGACGACCGCGCGAGGACACGAGCGAGGCACGAGCGAGGC
>CAYRLV010000527.1:0-2667 GCA_964425155.1 uncultured Ornithinicoccus sp.
CGCACGATCGCCTGCGCGCGGTCGGCGACCTGCAGCTTGGCGAACAGGTTGGAGATGTGGTTGCGCACCGTCTTGCCCGACACCGCCAGCTCGCGCGCGATCTGCGGGTTGGACATCCCCCGCGCGACCATGTCGAGCACCTCGTGCTCCCGTGGCGTGAGCCCGGGGAAGACCGAGCTGACCGGCGGCGCCGCGAAGAACGCCTGCATGTGCCGGGCCACCGACTGGCCGAAGATGACCTGGCCGCCGGAGACCGCGAGGATCGCCCGGCACACCTCGACCGGGTCGGCGCCCTTGAGCAGGTAACCCCGCGCCCCGGCCCGCATCGCCGCGAACACGCTGTGGTCGTCGTCGAACATGGTCAGCACGAGGACCGCGATGTGCGGGCTGGTCGTGACCATCCGGCGGGTCGCCTCCACCCCGCCCAGCCCCGGCAGGTCGAGGTCCATCACGACGACGTCCGGCTGCAGCTCGTCCGCGAGGACCACCGCCTCCAGCCCGTCGGCGGCCTCGCCGACCAGGTCGACCACGGGGTCGGCGGACAGCACCATCCGCAGCCCCTCGCGGAACATCGGGTGGTCGTCGGTGATCAGCACCCGGACCTGCTCGTCGCTCATGACAGGGCTCCGATCCGTGACGGCTGCACCGGGCTGTGTTCGCGCGGAGGCTGATTCGCCGGCCGGATGTCTCGGTCCTCCTGCGCGGCTCCCACCATCGGCAGGGACACCTCGACCCGGGCGCCTCCCAGCGGCGCGCGCTCGAGCCGGCACCAGCCGCCCAGCGCCGACGCGCGCTCCATCATCGACGCGGTGCCGATGCCCACCTGGACCGGCTCGACCAGCCCGCGTCCGTCGTCGTCCACCGTGATCCGCAGCCGTCCCGGGTCGCGCTCGACGATCACCCGGCAACGGGTCGCCTCCGCGTGCCTCGTCACGTTGGTGAGGGCCTCACAGACGATCCGGTATGCCGCGAGCTCCACCGCCGCGGACAGGTCGCCCAGGTCGTCGGGAGCCTCGAGCGTCACCCGGAGCGCGTCCGCGTCGCCGTTGCCGAACGCGGCCACCCGATCGGCCAGGGCGACCAGCAGCCCGGCCGAGTCGAGCACCGGTGGCTGCAGGTCGTAGACCAGTCGCCGGACGTCGGTGATGGTCTCGCGGATGTCCGACCCGAGCTGCACCAGGACCTCCCGGGCGCGGGCGGGGTCGTTGTCGAGCATCATCCGCGCGGCGTCTACCTTGAGGGCGACGGCGGCCATCGCCGGGCCGAGGCCGTCGTGCAGGTCCCGACGCACCCGGCGGCGTTCCTCCTCGCGTGCGGCCGCGAGCGCCTGCCTGGAGCGGCGGACCGCCTCGCTGACGTCGACGGCGTGCACCACGGCGCCGAGTCGCTCCGCCAGCTCGCCGAGCTGGCGCCGGGCGGCGTGCCCCATCCGGCTGCCCGGCCGGTGCGCCACGTGCAGGCGCCCGACCTCGACGCCCTGGTGGGTGAGGGCGAGCGACTCGATCCCCGTCCGGGCCGTGCCGACGCTCACGGTGGTGCCGCCCCGGAGCCGGGTGATCGCGACGTAGTCGAGGCGCAGCGACGCCGAGGCCACGGCGCGGGCCGCCTCCCGCAGCACCGTGTCGGGCTCAGCCGGGTTGTCCAACTGCCCGGCCAGCAGGGTGAGCACCTGATGAGGGTCGCGGCGCCCGCCATACAGCACCCGGTCGACACCGGCTTGGACGCGAGTGCGCAGCGGAGCGACGAGGACCCCGAAGACCCCGAGGGCGACCAGCGCCGGCCACAGCGTCGACTCGCCGTCGATGAAACGACCGGCCAGCGCGACCACGACGACGAAGACCGCCCCCACGAGCGCGGTGAGGATCGCGTAGACGATCGAGACGTTGACGATGACGTCGAGGTCCCACAGGTGGTGCCGCAGGATCGACAGTGCGATGGAGGCAATGAACAGCGCCAGGCACATCGACGTGGCGTAGGGTACGCCGGGGAGCCTGCCCAGCGGGCTGCTCTCGAAGATCACCTCCACGGTGAGCAGCACCGCGGCGGCCGCAACCCACTTCAGCTGGCTGCGCACGAGCGGTGTGCCGCCGCGCCACCGCAGCACGAGGCTGGCTGCGGCTGGCACCATCATGACCATCATCGCGACCCAGAACGCCGTGGCGACGCCCTGCCCCATCCACGGCGCCCCCATCGGGTTGGCCAGCGTGGGCATGTCCGAGGTGAACACCCCCGGCACGAGGGCCTGGGAGAGCGCCGCCAACCCGATCAGGACGACGATCACCGTTCGCACCGGTCGCCAGCGCCGGCTCGGCAGCCGCCCGGTCGGGAAGTGCAGCAGCACCAGAGGCAGGGTGCCGATCGCGATGGTCGAGGTCCAGACGCTCAGCCAGCCGGCCAGCCCGGGGGCAGGCAGCGCTCCCGGGCGGGTGACCACGGCGAAGACCGCCCACTCGCGGCCGGCCGCCGTGAGCCCCTGGCCGACCGCGCCCACCAAGAAGATCCAGCCGATCGGGTTGCGCGGCACGGCCCGGGTGAGCAGGACGCCCATCGTCCCGAGGCCGATGGTGAGCCCGATGTTGCCGACCCACCAGGTGTCGACCGGCGTGTGCCAGTTCGCGGCACGCAACGAGATGGCCACCGCCACGAGGGCGACGACGCCGATGCCAG
>CAYRLV010000528.1:0-2650 GCA_964425155.1 uncultured Ornithinicoccus sp.
TCGTGCACCCGGCCGATCGCCTCGAACAGCCGCAGGTGCGGCCCGTGCGTGCCGGACTCGTCGGCGAGCTCGATCAGCCGGGGCGTCCGGGGGTCCTCGACCTTGTGGATGGGGTGGCCGAGACCGGGCACGTAGTGCCCGGCTTCTTTGGTCTCCCGGACCGCGGTCTCGGCCAAGGCGTCCCAGGCCGCGTCGTCCGCGAGGTCCCGCGGCACTCGATCGGTATGCCGGGCCAGCACGTCCGCGAGGAACTGGCCGCTGTCCTCGGTCACCCCGAGGAACCTGGAGCCCCCGCCGAGCAGACCGGCCGCGACCGCGCCCTGCAGCGAGTCCGGGGCGGACAGCAGGGTGAGGCGTGCGGCGATGGCGGTGGGGGTGAAGCCGTGGTCGGCGAGCGCGACCAGCACCGCCTCGAAGACGCGCACCTGCCCCGCGGTCGGTTCCCGCTGGGTCAGCAGGCGATAGGCCAACTCGCCGAAGCCGACCCGCCCCATCAGGTCGTGGGCGAGGTCCTGGCCGAGCAGCGAGATCGTGGTCGGGGTGGAGACACCGAGCGAGGTGGGGTACTCGGGTGTCGTCATGAGGGATCCTCCTGCGTCTCGGGGTGCTGGCGGGCCAGCCAGGCGCGGATCTCCGCACCGTGCTCGTCCACCTCCGGCGGCGGAAGCACGTAACGGGCGGGGGTGGCGGAGAACGTGATCGGGTTGCGGATCGACGGGACGGCCTGGTCGCCCTCGCCGACCTCGACGACCGGGTCGAGGCCGATCGACTCGGCGAACTGCACGCCCTCGGCGACCGTGTTGATCGGTCCGCAGGCGACCCCGGCCGCGGTCAGGTCGCGGAACCACTCCGCTCGCGTGCGGGTCCGCAGGCGTTCGACGAGCAGGGGTCGCAGCTCCTCCCGGCGCGCCGTGCGGTCCTGGTTGTGCGCGAACCGCGGATCGTCGACCAGCTCGGGCACGCCGAGCGCCGTGCACAGCTTGGCGAACTGGCCGTCGTTGCCGGCCGTGATGATCAGCTCGCCGTCCGCGGTCGGCAGCGGCTCATAGGGGAACAGGCTGGGGTGCGCGTTGCCCATCCGGGTGGGGACGACGCCCCCGGCCACCCAGGCGCTCGTCTGGTTGACCATGCCCGACATCGCCGTCGAGAGCAGGTTGACCTCGACGTGCTGGCCCTCGCCGGACCGGTGCCGGTGCTGGAGGGCGGCCAGCACGCCGATGGTCGCCTGCATCCCGGACATCACGTCGAAGACCGAGATGCCGGCGCGGAAGGGGGAGCCGTCCGGGTCGCCGGTGAGACTCATCAGGCCGGAGATGGCCTGGACGATGAGGTCGTAGCCGGGCAGCGCTGCCCCGCCGGTCGATCCGAAGCCGCTGATGGAGGCGTAGACCACGCGCGGATTGGCGGCGGACACCGACGCGTAGTCGAGGCCGAACTTGCGCAGCCCACCGGGCTTGAAGTTCTCCAGCACGATGTCGGCCCGCGCCGCGAGGTCCTGCGCCACGGCGAGGTCGTCCTCGTCGGTGAAGTCGAGCGCGATCGACCGCTTGTTGCGGTTGATCGCGAGGTAGTAGGTCGACCGGTCGCCCCGGGTCGGGGGCACCCAGGTGCGGGTGTCGTCGCCCCGGGGACCCTCGACCTTGATGACGTCCGCGCCGAGGTCGGCGAGCAGCATACTGGCGTAGGGGCCGGCGAGGATCCGGGAGAAGTCGGCGACGAGCAGTCCCGCCAAGGGTCCGGTTGCTCGGTCCGCGTCCGCCTCGACCACGTGTCCCCACTCTCTTGTCCGCTGCACGGACAATCGTCCGTTCTTGGAGTGTGGGCCGCTCACCCGGCGGGTGTCAAGAGCTCCGGCTCAGGGGGAGCGCGTCGCGGAGGGCGAACTCGGCGCTGACCTCGCTCGCGGCCCGCAGCAGCCGGGGCAGGTGCTCGCCGAGCAGCGTGTCCATCGACGTCTCCGCCGCGTGCACGGTGACGTTCATGGCCGCCACGGTCCGGCCGGATCCGTTGCGCAGCGGCACGGCGACCGAGCGGATGCCGCGGGCCAGCTGCTCGTCGGTGGCCGCCCACCCGCGGGCACGCACCTCGCGCAGCAGCTCGTCGAGCTCGTCCCGGCTGGGGGCGACGCGGGGTTCGATGCCGGAGCGGCCCGGCTGGGCGAGCGCGGCGTCCAGTTCGTCGTCGTCCAGGTCGGAGAGGAGGACCTTGCCGAGGGACGTGGCGACCGCGGGGAACCGGGTGCCGATGTCGACCGCCAGGGTGATCAGCTTGGGCACGGACGTGCGCGCCACGTAGACGATGTCGGAGCCGTCCAGCTGCGCCACGGACGTCGACTCGTGCGTCTGCGCCACCAGGGCCTCCATGTGCGGGCGCGCGACGTCCCACAGCCCGATCGCCTGGACGTAGCTGAGCCCGAGCTCGAGCACCCGTGGGGTGAGGGCGAATCGGCCGTCGACGGTGCGGACGTAGCCGAGCGCGGTGAGGGTCGCGAGGATCCGGCGGGCGGTCGGCCGGGCCAGGCCCGTGGCGGTCGCGACGTCGCTGAGCGACATCGCCGGGGCGCCGGCGCGGAACGCCGTGATGACGTCGAAGCCGCGGGCGATCGACTCGATGAAGTCCGGGTGGGCGTCACGACGGGGCATCCGGCACC
>CAYRLV010000529.1:0-2648 GCA_964425155.1 uncultured Ornithinicoccus sp.
CGCCGCGGTGGCCATCGCCGTCTCGAGAAGCCATCCGCACGGCTCGCTCAGCCGAGTGTCACGCAGCCACACCGCCGTGAGCTCCCGGGTCATGTCGACATCGCTGATGGACACCTCCACGAGGCGCCCCTCGGCCAGTTCGGCGGCCACGGCCAGCACACTGAGCACGGCAGCGCCGGCGCCGGCGGCGACCGCGCCCTTGACCGCCTCGTTCGAACCCAACTCGAGCAGCGGCGCCGCGTGCTGGCCACCCAGCACCTCCTCCACCGTCTGCCGGGTGCCCGACCCGGGCTCGCGCACCACCAAGGGTGCGGCCACCAACTCCTCCCGACGCAACGGGCGACGCCACCGGCTCCACGGGTGCTCCGGGGCCACCACGACCACCAGCCGGTCCACGGCCACCGCGCGGGAGTCGAAGCGCGGATCGATCCGCGGCCCCTCGACGAAACCCAACTCACTCGACCCGGCCAGCACGAGTTCCTGCACCTGTTCGGAGTTGGTGACTTCCAGACCGACGTGCAGCTCGGGGTGCTTCGTGCGGGTCTCGAACAGCCAACGCGGCATCAGGTGCTCGGCGATGGTCATGCTGGCCGCCACCCTCAGGTCCGTGTCGGCTGCCGCCTGGAGAGAACCGGCTGCTCCGAGGAGGAGGTCGACGGTGTCGAGCACCCGCCCGGCCCAGTCGACCACGACCTGTCCCTGCGTGGTCAGCCGCGAACCGGTGGCCGACCGGCGGACCAGCGTGAGGCCGAGATCGCGCTCCAGCCGCGCCAGCCGCTTGCTCGCCGCCGGTTGGCTGATCCTGGCCCGACGCGCCGCCGCGCCCAGGCTGCCCAGGGAGGCCACGTCGACCAGCAACCGCAGGGCGATGAGGTCCGGCGGCCGCGTGGTCATAACCAGAGTTTATGAGGTGATGCCCAGTTGTCGTCTACCGTCCCGAGCGGTTGATCCCCGACGATGGCCTCATGAGGTATGGCTTCGCGATCGACCAGAGCACCTGCATCGGGTGCCATGCCTGCACGGTGGCGTGCAAGACCGAGCACCAGGTCCCGCTGGGCCAGTTCCGCACGTGGGTGAAGTATGTCGACTCCGGCACCTTCCCGGACTCCACCCGCGACTTCGCCGTGATGCGGTGCAACCACTGCACCGACGCGCCCTGCGTGAAGATCTGCCCCACGACCGCGCTGTTCAAACGGGACGACGGGATCGTCGACTTCGACAAGGAGCGCTGCATCGGCTGCAAGTCGTGCATGCAGGCCTGCCCCTACGACGCCATCTACATCGACGAGGACACGCACACCGCGGCGAAGTGCAACTTCTGCGCCCACCGGGTGGACGACGGGCTCGAGCCCGCGTGCGTCACCGTCTGCCCCACCCACTCGATCTGGGTCGGGGACCTCGACGACGAGGCTTCCGGTATCGCCCAGCTCATCGCGAGCAACCCCACCCAGGTGCGAGCTCCCGAGCAGAACACCGGCCCCAACGTCTTCTACCTCGGCGCCGAGCGAGCCACGCTCGACCCGCTCGCGGCCCCGGTCGAGGACACCTACCTGTGGGCCCGGCCGGACGAGCAGCGGCTACGGACGGCAGGCGATTTCGTCGGTGAGGACCCGACGGCGCACACCACCTTGAACACCGCGCATCCCCGCCCGTGGGGCTGGCGGGTCATCACCTACCTGTGGGCCAAGGGGCTCGGTGGCGGAGCACTCTTCGTCGCGGCCCTGGCCGTGCTGCTCGGCACCGACCTCGGTGCCGCCGGAGACGTCGTCGCCCCCATCCTCGGCGCGGCCGGCGTCGGCGCCACTGGCGCGCTGCTGGTCTGGGACCTGAAGCGCCCCGACCGGTTCTACTACCTGTTCACCAAGCCGCACAGCTCCTCGTGGCTGGTGCTCGGTGGCTACTGCCTGTTGCTGTTCGGCGCCGCGTCGCTGGCCTGGTTCATCGTCGGCGTGGGTGGTCTCGACGGCGCGTGGACCCCTCTCGCGTGGGCAGTGCTGATCCCCTGCGCGCTCGTGGCGGTCTACACCGCGTTCCTCTTCGGCCAGGCCGAGGGACGAGACCTCTGGCAGTCCCGGTGGCTCGCACCGCACCTGCTCGGTCAGGCCCTGTTCGTCGGATCCGGGGCGATGGCGATCGTGGCGCTGCTGGCCGGTGTCCCCGATGACGGCGTGGCCCTGATCGCCCGGTGTCTCGTGGTGGGTGCCCTGCTGCACGTGGCGATCAGCCTGGTCGACCTGCTCGGGGCGCATCCCACGCAGGGCGCGAAGGTGGCCGCCGACATCATCGTGCGGGGCCGCTACTCACGGCTCTTCTGGGGCGGCTCCATCGTCCCGGCGCTGGCCGCCGCGGTGCTCGCCGCGATCTCCTGGGGTGGCGGCATCGCCTGGCTTCCCGCGCTCGCCGGGCTGATCGCCCAGCCCGCGCTGCTCGCCTACGAGACGGCCTACGTCCGTGCGGCGCAAGACGTCCCCTTGTCCTGACGGCGGAGAGGAACGACCGTATGACGACCACCCCCGATCGCGCGCGGGTCCGGCCGGAGCTGCCCGGCCAGCGCCACCACGAGCACCTGGCCAACTTCCCGCCGCCGGAGACGTGGGACCACCACGTCGCGCACGACGCCCGGGCGCACCCGCGCAAGGTGCGCCGGG
>CAYRLV010000530.1:0-2638 GCA_964425155.1 uncultured Ornithinicoccus sp.
TGGGTGATGGGGGAGCAGGGCGCCAAGAGTCTGCGCGGCGGCAAGATGGAGGACGTCATCTTTGCCGGCACGTCGGGGCGTGCCCCGCTCGGTCGCGCCGAGGTGTCCCTCACCATCGACAACAGCGACGGCGCGCTGCCGATCGACTACACCGAGGTCACGATCCGGCGCACGATGTTCCGCGGTGGCGGATCGGAATACGCGATCAACGGCACGCAGTGCCGGCTGCTGGACATTCAGGAGCTGCTCAGCGACTCGGGCATCGGCCGCGAGATGCACGTCATCGTCGGCCAGGGCCAGCTCGACACCGTGCTGCGTGCCACCCCCGAGGACCGACGCGGCTTCATCGAGGAGGCCGCGGGCGTCCTCAAGCACCGCAAGCGCAAGGAACGCGCGCTGCGCAAGCTCGAGGCGATGGAGGGCAACCTCACCCGCGTCACCGACCTGACCGCGGAGATCCGCCGGCAGCTCGGCCCGCTCGGCCGGCAGGCGGAGACCGCGCGGCAGGCCGCCGTCATCCAGGCCGACGTGCGCGACGCCCGGCTGCGGCTGCTGGCCGACGACCTGGTGCAGCTCACCAGCACGCTCGAGCAGGAGGTCGCGGACGAGACGGCCCTGATCACCCGACGCACCGAGGTGGAGCAGGCGCTGGCCGAGGCGCAGGAGCGTATGGCGTCCCTCGAGCAGGAGGCGCAGGAGGCCGCCCCTCTCGTCGCCCGCGCCCAGGAGGAGTGGTTCGCCCTCTCCTCGTTGCGGGAGCGACTCACCTCGACCGGTCAGCTCGCCGCCGAGCGGGTCCGGTTGCTGTCCTCCGACGACGAGGAGCAACCGGCGGGGGAGCAACGCGACCCCGAGCAGCTCCGCGCCCAGGCCGCCCAGGTGCGCGAGCAGGAGCAGGTGCTGCTGGCCCAGGTGCAGGAGGCCGAGCAGCAGCTGCAGGAGGTCGTCGCACGCCGGGCCGAGGCCGAGACCGCGCACGCCGAGGAGCAGCAGCGGCTGGCCCGGCTGGTGCGCGCCGCGGCCGACCGACGTGAGGGCCTGGCCAAGCTGGCCGGCCAGGTGGCCGCCCGCAAGAGCCGGATCGAGGCGGGCGAGGCCGAGATCGGGCGGCTGCGGGAGAACCTCGAGCAGAGCGCCAGCCGCGCCGAGACCGCCGAGCAGGAGTTCGCCGCGCTCGAGTCGACCGTCGCGGTGGACGAGGAGGGCGAGGAGGGGCTCGACTCCGCATACGAGCAGGCCAGTGCCCAGCTCGAGGCCGCCCGCGCCGAGGTCGACCGCTGGCGTGAGGCCGAGCGGCTCGCCGAACGTGACCGCTCCAGCCTGACCGCCCGGCTCGAGGCCCTGGAGCTCGGCCTGCGCCGCAAGGACGGCGCTGCCGCGCTGCTCGGTGCCACCGACCCCGTCGAGGGGATCCGTGGCTCGGTGGCGTCGGTGGTGCAGGTGCAGGCGGGCCACGAGACCGCGGTCGCGGCGGCACTCGACTGGGCCGCCGACGCGCTCGTCGTCAACTCCGTGGCCACAGCGGGGCAGGCGCTGCGCACGCTGCGCGAGGACGACGCCGGTCGCGCCGGGATGCTGGTCGGGTCGACCGCCCTCGTGCCGGACGCCAGCACCTGGCCGGACCTGCCGGACGGTGCGGTCTGGGCGCGCGAGGTCGTCACGGCCCCCGAGGACGTGCGGCCCGCGCTCGAGCAGCTGCTGGACCGGGTGGCCCTCGTGCCCGACCACGGCGTGGCCGCGGAGCTGCTCGACCGCGGCGCCGGGGTCACCGCGGTCACCGCGGACGGCGACGTGTTCGCTCCCGGATTCGTCCGGGGCGGCAGCGCCTCGGCACCCAGCCTGATCGAGACCCAGGCGGCCGTCGACGAGACCCGTGAGCGGGCTCAGGAGGCCGCCCGCCGGGTCGAGGAGGCGACCTTCGCCCTCGCGACGGCGCGGGAGGAGGTCACCCGCACCGAGGAGGCGGCCGAGCAGGCCCTGGACCGGCTGCACGAATCGGATGCCCGGATGAGCGCGGTCGCCGAGAAGCTCGGTCAGCTCGGTGCCGTCGTGCGCGCCGCTCGGGGCGAGGGCGAGCGGATCGAACGCGCCATCGCCACCGCCGAGCAGGCCCTCGAACAGGACCGGGCGGAGCTGGCGGAGCTGACCGAGCGGCTCGCCGCGGCCGACGAGGAGCCCGTCGAGCAGGAGCCCTCCACCGAGGAGCGCGACCGGCTCGCCGCGGCCGCGACCCAGGCGCGGGCGGACGAGACCGACCACCGGCTCACCCTGCGCACCAGCGAGGAGCGAGCCCGGGCCCTGCACGGCCGGGCCGACGCGCTGGAGGCCGCGGCCCGGGCGGAGATCGAGGCCCGTGAACGGCTCGCCGCCCGGCGGGAGCGTCGCCGCCGCGAGGCGGAGGTGGCCCGAGCGGTCGTCGACGGGGCCCGCTACGCCGTCGAGCGGGTCGAGCGCTCGCTCGAGGTGGCGGCGGTGGCGCGCACCAAGGCGGAGGAGGCACGGACGGCTCGGGACGCCGCGCTCGGCGAGGTGCGCCGCCAGGTGTCCGGGCTCGGTGACGACCTGCGCGAGCTGACCGACTCGGTGCACCGCGACGAGGTGGCCCGCACCCAGCAGCGGCTGCGCATCGAGGCACTGC
>CAYRLV010000531.1:0-2632 GCA_964425155.1 uncultured Ornithinicoccus sp.
GTGACGGTGTGCCACCCCGAGGCGCCGTCGGGGGCCGGCGCCGCCTCGATGCGGGTCTGCAGGTGTCCCTCTCCGTCCGTCGCACGGACGGAGAGTGTGTGGCTGCCCTTCGTCGCGTCCCACGCGTACGACCACTGGCGCCAGGAGTCGATCGTGGGCTCGGACGCGAGTTTGGCCTGCTGCCAAGGATTGTCGTCGACCCGCACCTCCACCTTGTCGATGCCGCGGTGCTGGGCCCAGGCCACGCCCGCGACGGCGACCCGGCCCGCGTCGACCACGGCCCCGGAGGCGGGGACGTCGATCCGTGAGGCCGTCTTGATCGGGCCGTGAGCCGACCACCCCTTGTCGGTCCAGTAGCCCATGTCGCTCGCGAACGTCGTGACCTTGAGGTCCACCACCCACTTGGTGGCCGAGACGTAGCCGTAGAGGCCGGGCACCACCAGACGGACCGGGAAGCCGTGCTCGAGCGGAAGCGGCTTGCCGTTCATCCCCACCGCCAGGAGCGCGTCCCGGTCGTCGGTCAGCGCGGTCAGCGGGGTCCCCGCGGTCCACCCGTCATCGCTGCGGGACAGCACCATGTCGGCACCCGGCTGGACCCCGGCGAGATCGAGCAGGTGGCGCACCGGCCAGCCGGTCCACACCGCGTTGCCGACGAGGTCACCACCGACCTCGTTGGACACGCAGGTGAGGGTGGTGAGCTTCTCCTGCATCGGCTTGCCGAGCAGCTCGTCGAAGGTCAGCGTGACCTCCCGGTCGACCATCCCGTGCACCCGGATCTGCCACTGCGCGGGCTCGACCTGGGGCACGACGAGCGCGGTGTCGATGCGGTAGAAGTCGGTGGCCGGCACGACATACGGGCTGATCCCCGGCACGTGCAGCTGCGCCGACGCGGGCACCTGCACCGACCGGGCCACCCGGGGCAAGGTCAGGTCCTGCCGCGCGGCCAGCACCTGCCGGGTGCGGCCGCCGAAGCGCTGCCCGGCCGCCGCGGAGAGGACGCCCAGGCCGGCGAGCACCGCGCCCAGGGTCAGGAAGCGGCGCCGGCTCGCTCCCCCGGACGCACTGGCTGCCGGCACGGTGCGTCCCCACAACCAGCTCAGGGTCCACATCCCGAGCAGCGTCCCGACGACGGTCGGGACGACGTCCCAGCTCCCGGCCCCGGGGCGGCTCAGCACGGCGGCGGCGCCGACGGCACCGAGGAGAGCGAACAGCACCAGGGCGGCCGTCGGGTGCCGGGTGCCCCACCAGCCGATCGCGAGGCACAGTGCCAGGAGCACGATGCCCATGCCCACGAACAACGCCTGCTTGTCGTGGGTGCCGAAGGCGTTGATCGCGAACTCCTTCAGCCACGGTGGGGTGCGGTCCACGAAGGCGCCGCCCACGGCGACCACGGGAGACGGCGTGCCCCCCGAGGCGGACACCCGCGACATCACCCCGGCGAGCAGCGTGGCCGCACCGACCGTCACCACGCCGGCGACGAGTCCGGCGAGTGCGGACGAGACGGCTGCCGTGTCGGTCGCTCCGGGATGCGAGCGCCTCATACCCCAAGGGTGTCACGACCGGGAGCACATGGCTCCCCCGAGTTGCCGCGGGTCGGGGCTTCAGTCGGTCGGGCCGAGGAGCTCGCGCAGGTCGACGCCGAGCGCGCGGAAGGCCCTGCCACGGTGCGAGACGGCGTTCTTCTCCTCGGGGCTGAACTCCGCGAGGGTGCGGTCGCCGCCGTCGACGATCAGCAGCGGGTCGTAGCCGAAGCCGCCGCCACCACGGGGCTCGCGGCCGAGCCGCCCGGGTATGCGGCCCTCGCGCACCCGCACCGTGCCGTCCGGGAGGGCCAGGACGGCGGCGCAGACGAAACCGGCGGCGCGGTGCTCGTCCGGCACGTCGCTCAGCTGCGCCAGCAGCAGGGCGTTGTTGCGCTCGTCCTTGTCCGGGCCGGACGTGGCCGACCATCGGGCGCTGAAGACCCCGGGGCAGCCGCCGAGCACGTCCACCGCCAGGCCGGAGTCGTCGGCGAGCGCGGGCAGACCGGTGGCGCGGGCGACCGCGACGGCCTTGAGTCTGGCGTTCTCGGCGAAGGTCACGCCGGTCTCGACGACGTCCTCGACATCGGGGAACGCGGTGACGCCGGCGACGTCCAGGTCGAGCTCGGCCACGACGTCGGCGAGGATCTGCCGGAGTTCGACGACCTTGTGCTCGTTCCGGGTGGCGAGGACGACCCGGGTGGTCACCGGGGGTCCTCGGCGAGCGCCGCCTGCTGCCGCCGGCTCAGCTCGGCACAGCCGGTCGTCGCGAGGTCCAGCAGGGCACCCAGCGCGTCCCGGTCGAACGGCTCGGCCTCGGCGGTGCCCTGCACCTCGACGAACCGGCCGTCACCGGTCATCACGACGTTCATGTCGGTGTCCGCGGTCGAGTCCTCCGGGTAGTCCAGGTCGAGCACGGGGACACCCCCGACCACCCCGACGCTGACGGCGGCGACCGATCCGGTCAGCGGTTGCGCGTCCTTGGCGACCGACCCGTTGCTGCGGCCGGTCTCGATGGCGTCCCGCAGAGCCACGAAGGCCCCGGTGATCGCCGCCGTCCGGGTGCCGCCGTCGGCCTGCAGCACGTCGCAGTCGAGCACGATCGTGTTCTC
>CAYRLV010000532.1:0-1141 GCA_964425155.1 uncultured Ornithinicoccus sp.
ACCCCTGCGCAGTACCGCGCTGGGATCTTGGCCCTCTCTGACATGGTGCGCGCACAGAACTCCATCGACGGCGGAACGCGGATGACCTCCGTGATCCTCATGGACATCACGTTCACCGACGCGTGGTCTACGAAAGCAATCGACTGGTGGCCAACGGACGCCAGGGACGGGGGCCATGTGGATCTCATCGAAGGCGACATGTACGAGTGGCCACATGCGACGAACACTCCCGGGGTGCCGCCTGGATATACCGACGGAAGAAAGTGGCGCAGCGCCCGGGCGCTGTTGTCGCCGCTGCATACTTTCGCGCAGGAGCACAACACCCCATGGGCAATCGCGGAACTTGGGGTTCTCGAAGACGTACACAATCCGAGCAGGCGAGCTGACGAGTTGGCCCAAGCAGTGGAATATGCACGCGACAACGGTGCCCTACACATTTGCTATTTTGACAACAAGGGGCCTCGCGCTGACTGGAGACTTCGCTGGTCTTCACCGCCGGGCACACAGTCTGACGACTCCCCGGCTGCACTCATGTGGAAGTCATTGATGGATACTCCGGATGGTGGTGCAGGACCTGGGCCAGCCACCCAGCAGTGGGTGGGAAACCAAGGGTTTGACGGTGGCTCCAAGTCGGGCTGGACTCGTCACTACTCCTGGACCACAAGATTGTCGACGAGACAACTGGCCGACAACTGGCTGTTGGAGATCAAGAATGCTGACGCGCGCGAGCAAGACGTTGGTGCGTGCAACGCCAATCCGTACTGGGTGACTAGCACCACTGCCGGAGCGACATATCGCGCGACGGCACAAATTATGTCCCAGAACACGGGTTCGGCGGGGTACCTCTTCGTGCGAGAGGTGAGGCCCGATGGGGCTCAGGTCGCATTCGTTAGATCGACCAGCGTGACGCTGAGCAACACTACGGCGTTGGTGTCTCTGCCGACAGTCAGCCTGACGGCCCAGCGAACGGGTGACAGCCTGCGAATGTGTGTCGTAGCCCAAGGGCTGCCGACGGATGGCGAGTTCTTCGTAGACAACCTCAGTCTGACGTCAGCTGGTTAGTGGCGTACTCCCGGCCGCCGAGAGGGTGCAAGGAGTCCTGAAGACCGTTACGAAGAGGCTCGTGGTCAGGCGTGCGCCA
>CAYRLV010000532.1:1151-2608 GCA_964425155.1 uncultured Ornithinicoccus sp.
CAGCATGATCGTGGTTACGTCACTCGATCCGACAAACTCCTAGTCGTCTGTGCCGCCGCGATCCAAGGCGCAATCATCTATAACCGGGTTCGAACTTCGTGGCAGTTCCGGAGTGGATCAAGACTTGGAACGGCGCCATCTCCACTCACACTTGCCGGAGAAGTCACGTCTGTGGCCGTGGTGTCCTACGAGACCACTTGTTGGGCGGCCGGACTGGCGGTAGAGCATCAAGCTTCAATACTTCGCGCGATTGCCATAACCCGATTAGGTAGAGGGCTGCTCCAGCAGCGGAAGCGACAAGTAGAGACGTGATGCTGGTGCCAATGGCCAGTCTGCAAAGGACGGGAATGATGCCAAAACAACCCAAATTGAGTAGCACTGCGCGCGTCGTGGCCCTGCCGACCGGATGAAGTCGAAGGCTAAGCCCCACCTGTAGCAGGGCAGCCAAGTTCTTCGTGGCGATTGCCGCAGCCCAACCGACCGCCGCGCCTAATGCGCCGTGCGTGGGAATGAGCCAGAGATCAAGGCCAAGATTGACAGACAGAGCCAGGAGCATGTTATTCAGACTCCACGACGTGCGGCCAGCCATGATTAGTACGACATCGACGTCACCGCACGCGGTGGAGACCAGCATCGCCGCTGAAACGACAGCGAGGATGAGGGCCCCTTCGGAGTAGGCGCTTCCGAAGATCTCCAGAAGCGGTGCGCCCACAATGGTGAAGAGGAGATAGATCGGCCACGTAACCGAGAGAAGCCATGCCGTCGTGATCTGGTACAGATAGTTGGTCTCGCGTCGGTCGCCTCGTGCCAGGGACTCAGCCATCAGGGGCTGGACAGCGAGCGAGACTGCCTGCCGGGTCATCTGTCCCAGCACGACGAATCGCGTGGTTGCGGCGTAGACAGCCGCGCTGGCTGGCCCAGCAAGCGCGGCGACCAGCACTATGTCGAAGCGTTGCATTCCCAATTGGGCAACGCTGGCCAAGCTTCGTGGCGCACTGAACAGCCAGAACCTTCGCGCCAGACGGGGCGTGCGCTCTGTGCTGGTTGGGAACTTCGCCACAAGCTGATGCCACCAAAGGAAGGCAGCGACTAGAGCTGGCAGATAGACTGCCGCCCACGCCCAACCCAAGAGCCAGGCTGAGGGAGTCAAGACTGCGAGGGAAACCAGCAGAAGTTGGAGGGTTGGCCTGCCGATTTGCTCAACCGTTGCCGTAGGCTTCATAGTGCCCAGCCCGCGGGAGGCGCTGAGGAAAACGAACTCGATGGCGGCCAGCGGCATGAATATGGCCAGCGCGCGGAGAAGAGCTTCCGCTAACCCAGCGTGAGTCGTGCTGACCACCGTCGAGAGGGCCGGGGCCATAACGAAGACGAGTACGGCCATCGCGATGCCAACGATGACGACTGGCACGAGGGCGGCTCGAACGTAGGCCCTTATGTCTTGCGTTGTTCCGAGTGCA
>CAYRLV010000533.1:0-2606 GCA_964425155.1 uncultured Ornithinicoccus sp.
GGCGACCTCAACCTTGGCAAGGTTGCGCTCTACCAACTGAGCTACGTCCGCCTGCGCCACACCGAGTCACTGCTCGCTGCGCGTGCGCACAGACACTAACTGATCGGGCTGATCGGAGTCCAACCGGGCCGCTCGGCGGTGGCGGGGCCGCTGCTCGGGCACCGGGGTCAGCGGGCGCTCGTGCCGGGCGCCGCGCCGCCGGGAGACCTCGCTGCCGACCCACTCGACCGCCTTCGCGCGGCTGCTCGGCCGCTCCTCGGCGGGCCACAGCTTGCGGCACGCGGCGTTGAGCGCCGCCCCGATCAGGATCGCGATGGCCAGGAAGTAGAGCCAGATCAGCACGACGATCGGCGCCGCCAGCGGGCCGTAGATCGACGTCGAGGTGCCCCCGACGGACGCGCCCAGCCAGGCGCGCACGAAGAACGACGCGAGCAGCCAGATGACCAGGGTGAGCAGCGCGCCGGGGAGGTCGCGCACCCACGGCGACCGGCGCGGCGTGCTGATGTGGAACAGGGTGGTGATGCTGGCCACCACGAGCACGACGACGACCGGCCAGTAGATGTTGCCGAGGAACTGCACCTTGTCCGGCAGGATCTGCTGCAGCCAGTCCGGCCCGATCAGCACCAGCGGCACGACCACGATCCCCACGAGCACGGACAGCACGTAGAGCGAGAAGCTCAGCGCCCGGGTGCGGATGATGCCGCGCACCCCGCTCTGGCCGTACATGATCGAGATCGTGTCGATGAAGACGTTGAGCACCCGCGATCCCGACCAGGCCGCGATCAGGAACCCCACCGTGGTGATGTCGGCGCGTCCGTTGCCGAGCACGTTGTCGACGGTCGGGACGATGACCTTGGTGACGTTGTCGTCGGTGAGGAACCGGCCCGCCCATACCTCGATGTCGTTGCTCACCTGCGCGACGGTGTCCGGCCCGAGCCACTTGCCGACGTAACCGAGCCCACCGAACAGTCCCAGCACCAGCGGCGGCAGCGACAGCAGCGCGAAGAAGCCGGCCTCCGACGCGAGCCCGGTCACGCGGTAGCGCAGGCAGACGCGGATCGTCTCCATCGTCAGCCGCGCCAGCGCGAGCGCCCCGGGCACCCGAGACAGCTCGTGCCGCATCCGCCTCTTGACAGGGGTCACCGCGTCGGCCTCCCCCTCGGAGGCGCCCCAGTCCGCACGGTGGCCACGCGCCTACGGTAACGGGGTCCGAGCACAATTCGCCGCCTGACACGGCCCGGCCACCGCCGCCCGGCCCACGTCCGGACCACCCGGCCGGCCACGTCCGCCGCCTACGCTGGTCGGGTGAGCACCGCGGTCCCCAACCAGTCCCCTCCCCTCCAGGGGTATGACGTGCTGGCCGCCGACGCTGCGGCGGTCGCCGCCGTCGACCGCTGGGGCGACCCGGCCGACCGGGGCGAGCTCGACGGGCTGGGGCGGATCGCGGGCAGCGCGGAGGCCCAGGAGTGGGCCACCCGGGCCGACGGCAACCCCCCGCGGCTGCACGCCTTCTCCCCCACCGGCGAGCGGATCGACGAGGTCGAGTTCCACCCGGCCTGGCACCGGCTGCTCGAGGTGGCCGTGGGCCACGGCCTCACCGCCGAGGCCTGGACCCGACCCCCCGGGTCCGGTGCGCACCTGCGCCGCGCCGCCGGCTTCTACCTCTGGTCCCAGGTCGAGGCGGGGCACCTGTGCCCGGTGTCCATGACGTATGCGGCCGTCCCCGCCCTCGCCGCGGAACCCGCCCTCAGGGACCTCTGGACACCGGCGCTCGCCTCGCGCGGCTACGAGTTCGGCCTGCGGCCGGTCGCGGACAAGGCCGGTGCGCTGGCGGGGATGGGCATGACCGAGAAGCAGGGCGGCTCCGACGTGCGGGCGAACACGACGGCCGCGACGCCGACTCCCGGCGGCCCGCTCGACGGCGGAGACACCTACCGGCTCGAGGGGCACAAGTGGTTCTGCTCGGCGCCGATGAGCGACCTGTTCCTCGTGCTCGCCCAGGCGCCGGGCGGGCTGACCTGCTTCGCGGTGCCGCGGGTGCTCGCCGACGGGGCCCGCAACCCGTTCGCGCTGCAGCGGCTCAAGGACAAGCTCGGCAACCGGGCCAACGCGTCCGCCGAGATCGAGCTGCACGGCACCTGGGGCGTCCGGGTCGGCGACGAGGGGCGCGGGGTGCGCACCATCATCGACATGGTCGGGGCGACCCGGCTCGACTGCGTGCTGGGGTCGGCCGCCACCATGCGCCAGGCGCTCGTGCGGGCACTGCACCACACCCGGCACCGCCGCGCCTTCGGCGCCGCCCTGGTCGACCAGCCGCTGATGCGCAACGTCCTGGTCGACCTGGCGCTGGAGTCCGAGGCCGCCACCGTCCTCGGTCTGCGGCTCGCGCACGCCGTGGACGCCGGCGAGACCGCCTTCGCGCGGGTCGCCGTCGCCCTCGGCAAGTACTGGGTGTGCAAGCGCGCCGCCCCGATGGTGGCCGAGGCGCTCGAGTGCCTGGGCGGCAACGGCTACGTCGAGGACCACGGCCTGGCCCGGCTCTACCGGGAGGCGCCGCTCAACTCGATCTGGGAGGGCTCGGGCAACGTCAACGCGCTCGACCTGCT
>CAYRLV010000534.1:0-2601 GCA_964425155.1 uncultured Ornithinicoccus sp.
GCCGGTCGCAGGTGGGACGCCCACGACGCCCGGGTCTCGGGCGGTGTCGCCCGCTTCTTCGGCGCCGCCTACCGCGCCCACCTGGTCGACCAGTGGGTCCCGGCCCTCGGCCTCGAGGCGACGCTGCGCCAGGGCGCCCGCGTCGCCGATGTCGGCTGCGGCGAAGGGGTGCCCGCGGTGCTGCTGGCGCTCGCCTACCCGAACTCGCGGTTCTACGGCTCCGACGTCAGCGCGGCCTCGGTCGAGCGGTCACGGGCCCGCGCACGGGAGGCCGGCGTCTCCGACCGGGCCAGGTTCGAGGTCGGCGAAGCGAAGGACCTCACGGGCGGGCCGTTCGACGCGATCTGGTTCATCGACTGCCTCCACGACTTCGGCGACCCGGTCGCCGCGGCGGCCCGCGCCCGGGCGCAGCTCACCCCGCAGGGCACGGTGGCCATCGTCGAACCCTTCGCACGCGACGAACTGGCGGACAACCTCGCCACCAACCGGGGGGCCGGCCTCCACTACGCGGCCTCCACCCTGCTGGCCCTGCCCAACGCGCTGTCCCAGGACGGAGGCGCGGCTCTCGGCGCCCAAGCAGGACGTCGGCGCCTTGCGGAGATCGTCGGATCGGCCGGGTTCGAGGAACTGGAGCGGGTGGCCGAATCACCGGTCCACATGGTCTACGCGGCGCGATGATGGGACGCATGACCACGCCGGTGCCGCCGACGCGGTGGGATGGCGAGCGGTACGCCGCCAGCTCCGCGCACCACCGCGAGGCGGACGCCGGCTTCCTTCGCCGACACGCCCCCCGATCCGGAGAGGTCGTGGTCGACCTCGGTTGCGGCAGTGGCGAGTTCACCACCCGCCTCGCCGCATTGGCGGCGCCTGGCCGAGTCATCGGCATCGACCTCGACGGATCGATGCTGGCCGCCGCGTCGCGACTGCCAGCGAGGCCCAACCTGCGTTTCGTGCGGACCGACGCCACCGACGTCGACAGCGCCCTGCCGGCCCGGTCCGTGG
Organism: uncultured Ornithinicoccus sp.; assembly: GCA_964425155.1. Lineage (GTDB taxonomy): Bacteria > Actinomycetota > Actinomycetes > Actinomycetales > Dermatophilaceae > Segeticoccus. Next base: position 1,003 of record CAYRLV010000534.1, read on the forward strand.
ACGTCGTCATCAGCAGGGCGATGCTGCACTGGCTTCCGGCGGAGCGTCACGCTCGGCTCTATGCCGCCGTGCACACCGTGCTGCGGCCGGGGGGCGTCCTCCACCTCGAGTGCGCCGCACCGGGCAACATCCCGCACGTGATCGCGTTGCTGACCGACCTCGCTGCCGAGCACGGGCTGCCTCCGCCGCCGCCCTTCCCCGACCCGGGTCGCACCCTCGAGCTGCTCGAGGCGGCCGGATTCGACGTCGCGGACGACTCGGTCGGCGCCCGGGCCGGTCGGCGGAGGTTCACACCCGAGCAACTGACGGGGCTGCTGACCAGCCAGGCGTCGCTGGTGCTCACCCGGCATACGGATCCCGAGCACGCCCGGGTGATCACCGACCAGGCCCTCGCCGGACTCGACCGGCTGCGCCGACGGGACGGCACCTTCGACCAGACCTTCGTCCGGCTGGAAGTCCTGGTGCGCCGACCAGCGTGAGTGAGGCACGCGACGCCCGCCCCGTCGACGGTAGTCTCGGCGAGTGGAGCAGGACATCCGGTTCTGCACGGCGTCCGACGGGGTGCGTCTGGCCTACGCCTCGCACGGCCGTGGCCCGACGCTGGTCAAGGTCGCGCACTGGTTCACCCACCTGGAGTTCGACTGGCACAGCCCGTTGTGGCGCGGCTGGTGGGAGGAATGGGGCCGCGACCACCGGGTGGTGCGCTACGACGCGCGCGGTTGCGGGCTCTCCGACCGGGAGCCGCAGCGGATCGGCCCGGAAGCCTTCGTCGAGGACCTCGAAGCCGTGGTCGACCGGGCGGGACTGGGTCGGTTCGCGTTGCTGGGGATCTCGCAGGGTGGAGCCACGTCGGTGCGCTACGCCATCCGGCATCCCGACCGGGTCAGCCACGTCGTGCTGTGCGGGGCCTACGCGCGTGGCCGGACCCGACGCGACCCGACGGCGCGGCAACGGGCCGAGTCGGAGCTGCTGGACTCGATCGTCCGGGACGGCTGGGACGCCGCGACCCCCGTGTTCCGCCGGGTCTTCAGCTCCACGCTGGTGCCGGGCGCGGACGAGCAGCAGCTCTCCTGGCTGGACGAGATGATGCAGGTCTCCGCGCGGCCGGAGATGGCGGTGCGGCTGCGCCGGGCATGGGCCGACGACGACGTGACACCGCTGCTCGCGCAGGTGCGGGTGCCGACTCTGGTCGTGCACGCCCGCGGCGACCAGGCGGTCCCCTTCGACGAGGCGCGCCGCCTGGCCGCCGGGATTCCCGACGCCCGGCTGGTCCCGCTGGCGAGCGACAACCACGCCTTGCTTCCCGGGGAGCCGGCGTGGCAGGCGTTCGTGCACGAGGTGCGCGGCTTCCTCGGCTCCTCCACCGCCGCCGTGCCTGCACCCGACGAGCCGCTGACCGACAGGGAACGTGCGGTGGTCCGGCTGGTCGCGGCCGGGCTGTCCAACCAGGAGATCGCCGGCCGGCTGGTGCTGAGCTCACGGACCGTGGAACGGCACCTGTCGAACGTCTACGGCAAGCTCGGTGTCTCCGGCCGGGTGGCTCGGGCCGCGGCGGCGGCGTACCTCGCGCGCCTCGAGGGCCGGGGCGCCGAGGGCGAC
>CAYRLV010000535.1:0-2600 GCA_964425155.1 uncultured Ornithinicoccus sp.
CATCCTCGTGCAGATCGGCCATCCCGCAGCCGACGCCTTCACGACCGAGACCGACCAGTGGGTGGCGCGCAGCAGCGCGAAGCTGGTGATGGCGGCCCTCGCGCTCGCCGGGATCACCGGCATCTACCTGCGGCAGCATCGCCGGGCCGGCGTGCTCGGCCTGGTCGGCTACGTGCTGTTCTCGATCGGCTACCTCGCCATGCTGTCGGTCGAGGTCATCGCTGTGACCGTGCTGCCGCGACTGGTCGACACGCAGCCCGGGTTCGTGGACGACGTCGTGGCCGCGGCCGCCGGCGGCACGGCGGACGGCGACATCGGTGCACTGCAGACCCTGTTCAACGTCTCCGGCGTGGGCTACATGGTCGGTGGGCTGCTCTTCGGGATCGCGTTGTTCCGCGCGCGGGTGCTCGCCCGGTGGGCCGCGCTGCTGCTGGCCGTGAGCACCGTGGCGACCGCGGCGTTGGCCGTGCTGCCCGAGGGGTTCGACCGCCCGTTCGCCGTGCCCGAAGGCCTCGCGCTCATCGGCCTGGGTCTGTCCCTGTGGCGCCACCCCGGCGAGGTTCCGGCCGCGACCGCCGGCCGTGCCCCTGTCCGTGAGACGGCCGCCTGATGTCCCGGTGGGTGGTGCCGACGGCGCTCATCGCCCTGGCCACCGTGCCGCTCACCGCCGGCACGCTGCGGCTGATCCAGCTCGCCGGAGGCCCCGACGTGATGCCCGCCGACGAGCGGTTCACCGGATTCCCGGCGGCGTTGGTGGTGCACATCGTCGGTGCCGCGGTCTACGTCGTGGTGGGGGCGTTCCAGTTCGTGCCGGCCCTCCGCCGCCGTCACCCGGCGTGGCACCGCCGGGCCGGCCGGGTGCTCGCCGTGGCCGGTATGGCGATCGCCGGGTCGGCCGTGTGGCTGACCCTGTTCTACCCACCGCAACCCGGGACCGGTGACCTGCTCTACGTCCTGCGCCTGGTGGTCGGGCCCGGCATGGCCGCCTGTCTGGTCCTCGCCGTCGCTGCGATCCGGCGCCGCGACGTCACCGCCCACCGGGCCTGGATGATCCGCGGATATGCCCTCGCCCTGGCGGCCGGCACCCAGGTGTTCACCGAGAGCCTCGGCGGCCTGCTGCCCGGCACCGGGGAGGTGCAGGGCGACCTGGCCAAGGCCGCCGGATGGCTCGTCAACCTCACCGTCGCCGAGTGGGTCATCCGTCGTCCCGCGCGCACAGCGACGCTGGCCCCTGCGGGCGCGACCCGGTGACCACCGCTCGCCGGGGCCGGACCGTCTACGCCATCCGCGTCGACGGCCACCTCGACGACCACTGGTCCGACTGGCTCGGCGTGGCCCTCACCCGCCACCCGGACGGCACCACCACGCTCAGCGGGCCGGTCGCGGACCAGGCCCAGCTGCACGGCGTCCTCGCGGCGGTCCGTGACCTCGGCGCCACCCTCCTCGACGTCCGCGCCGATGCGGCGCCGGGGCCCGCGCCGGCGCCCCGGTCAGCGCTCGCCGGCCCCCTGCACACCGAGCGTCTCACCCTCCGGCCGGCGACCGCGGCCGACGCGGATCCGACCTGGGCGTTCCGGCGCCTGCCCGCCGTCAACGAGTGGCTGACCGGCTGCCCGGCCGAACGGGACGGCTATCACGCCCTGTTCACCGATCCCGCCCGGCTGGCCAGCACGGTCATCGTCCAGCTCGGCCACGACCGGTCCGGATCGGTCATCGGTGACCTCATGCTGCGCCGGGAGGACGCCTGGGCGCAGCTCGAGGTGGTGGCCCAAGCCCGGTGCCAGCAGGTCGAACTCGGCTGGGTGCTCGACCCCGCACACACCGGCCGCGGCTACGCCACCGAAGCGGTGCGAGCGCTGCTGCGCCACTGCTTCGAGGACCTCCAGGTCCACCGCGTCATCGCCAGCTGCTTTCTCGCGAACGACGCGTCGTGGCGGCTCATGGAGCGAGTCGGCCTGCGCCTGGAGTCGCACGCCGTGCGAGATGCCCTGCACCGCAGCGGGCGGTGGCTCGACACCGTCACCTACGCCGCCCTGGCGGACGAGTGGCGAGGCACACGATGACCGGAGTCACGTCATACCAATCACCAATAGCACACTCCTCAGGAGGAATTCATGTCCACAACCACAGAGACGTCGTCGGTGACGTCCGCTCCGCTGTCGATCGCCCGGCTCAACGCGATGCGCGTCGGCTACCTGCTGATGGGAGTCGGGCTGGTGATCGTCAAGTGGCCCCAACTGCCACGCGCGCACGACCTGCCGGTGTATGAGGGCGTGACCCTCAGCATCCTCGTCGCCATGTCGGTGCTCGCCTTCCTCGGGGTGCGGCATCCCGTCGCGCTGCTGCCGGTGCTGGTGTTCGAGACGCTGTGGAAGGCGCTCTGGCTCGGCGTGGTCGCGCTGCCTGCTGCGCTGTCGGGGGAGCTGGGCCCCGATCGCACGTCGGTCCTGGTCAACTGTTCGCTCATCGTGGTGATCGCGGCGGTCACGCCGTGGCGGTACGCCTGGCGGCGGATGGTCCGTGCGGCGGGGGACCCGTGGCGGTAGCCGCAGAGACGAGTTTTCGCTCGCCGGGTGGTCTGCCCTATGCATCGGAACAAC